>SVLL01000044.1 GCA_015067935.1 Oscillospiraceae bacterium
TACAATAGATAACTTTTCTTCTTTACTGCGTACAACGTATTTTCCTGCCATAGTTCCACCTCCAACTCTATAATAGCATAAAAATAATGGTAGGCACTTTCGTGTCTACCATTATTTTATCACTTCACCTCTTGGACAGGGTCATATTTTTACTTAGCCATAGCCTTTTCAATGTCTTCAACCGTTCTGGGGATCATAAAGGAAAGATCCTCATTGCCGTCTGCTGTGATGACAATATCATTTTCAATGCGGACGCCAATGCCCTCTTCTTCAATATACATACCGGGCTCAACCGTGATCACCATACCGGGCTGCAGCAGGATATTACGGCCGGTACTGATGTCGTGAGTGTCCAGACCCAAACTGTGGCTGACACCGTGATAATAATAGTCACGAACGGTCTTGCCATCCTTGCGCAAACCCAGATCGTCAAGACGGGATTCATAATAATCAATAACCATCTGGTTCAGTGCACCGGTGGTGATGCCGGGTTTGGCATTCTTCATAACGATATTCTGTGCTTCCAGAACAGTATTATAAATCTCCTTCTGGCGGTCTGTAAACTTACCGTTAATGGGGAAAGTACGGGAAATGTCTGCAGCATAATTCCCCTCAGCACTGCCCAGATCGATCAGAACCAGCTCCCCATCGTGGACCACCTGATCGTTATTCTCGTAATGCAGCGTGGTTGCTCTGCCACCGCCAGCAACAATCGTGCCGAAGGCGTGATCCCGGACGCCCTGTTTCATCAGAGAGAAGTCAAACGCACCCTCCAGTTCCCGTTCGTTCATTTCAGGCGCAGCGTGCTGCAGCATTGCCAGAATTGCGTTGCAGGTGGTCTGCTGGGCCTTCCGCATCAAAGCCAGCTCGTCCTCTGATTTAATCAGACGCATTGCAGCCATATCACCAAAAATGTCCTCGATTGCAACATTGGGGTACCGCTTCTGCAGATGGGCGGCCAGCGTATGTGCAGGGGTATCCGCCTGATCCTCGCGATGACGCCACATATCAAGATACACCTGCAGCTTGCCCAAACCGCGTGTGGAGTCAATGATGCTGTTCAGTACAGAATTAAAATCTGCAATCTCACGAATGGTGGCAATACCGGAAATTTCCGTTGCCTCGCCTGCGCGCATACGGCCGCCAACCCACTTGGCAAGAACCTCGTCATAAGGCTCAATAAACAGCATTTCGCTGACCTCACCAAGATGATTTTTACGGAGTAAAAGAACCATATTCTCCCGTTCAATACCGGTCAGGTAGTAAAAATTACGATCAACATAGAAAGGATAAGCGGCGTCCAGCGACTTCATAGGCGCAGAGCCGGAAAAAATACACACAAGGCAGGGTCCTTGCTTATTCTCCATCAATTTGCTTCTTCGTGCGGTATAAATGCTGTTCATAACAACACTCCTTTCATGATTATAGAGTAATTATATCGTATTTGCGAAAATCTGTCAATAATTTTATAAAATTGCTTGCATTTTGACCGATTCAATGATATAATCCAGCGGTCCACTACAACAAACTAACCAATTAGGAGGAATTACACATGGGCGCATTCAAAGAATGGAAGTTTTCACCTGCTCCTTGGCTGCCGCACAGCGACCTGCCGTTGGAGGAATTTGAGAGAGTCAGAAACATCAAGCGTGAGGATATGGAGTACACCAACGAAAACGGCTACTCCGTCAAGATCGTAATGGAACCCACTCTGCTGATGGTGCAGGATATCTTCTATCGCATTCTGATGTCTGATATCAACAACACACCCTTCACAATGATCTGCCCCAACCAGTGGCCGGATGCCTACTCCTCTGTGGCAGAGATGCTGAACAAGTACAATGTTTCTGCCCGGAATGTCCACGCCTTTGCTATGGATGAATGGGCGGATCAGGACGGCAATGTGGCTCCCCTGACCTACGGTGCAGGACTTGGCTATTCCTTTATCAATCATTTCTATGCCCGGATCCGCGAGGACCTGCGTCCTCCTGTTGAGAATTGGCATGTGTTTACCAACGAATACAAGGAAACCAATGCCTATTCCCATTTGATTGAGGATATCAGCGGCGGCGGTGTGGATGTTGTGTATACTGCAACCGGTTGGCCGGGACATACTGCTTTTATTGATCCGCGTACTGAGGAATTCAAGGCAGACACCCTGGAAGAATTCTGCCAGCTGGGTTCCCGGATCGTCACCACCAATCCCCTGACCGTTTGCGAGAACGCAATGTTCGGCCCCTTGGGTGCATCCGGTGATGTCTGGGGCACTCCCTACAAGGCAGCCACCATCGGTCCCCGTGACATTGTTAATGCTAAGGACCGTTTTGAACTGCACAATTTGATGATGGGCGACGGTTCCTCTTGGCAGCGTATGGTTTCCCGTCTGGAACTGTACGGACCGATTTCTATGGAGTTCCCTGCTTCCATCCTGCGTCTTGGCAAGGGCACCTGCTATGTGTCTGAGGCCATCGCACAGCCCTTTGAGCCTTGGTATAACGGTATTCCCGATTGTGATGTTTCTGTGTAAGATATCAAAGAAGGTGCCACATTGCTAACTTGGTTAAAAAAGCATTACTACTGGATCATTCTTATCGTAATGATGCTTCAAACCACTATTTACGGCGGTATGGGCAACACCATTGCCTCCATCTACACCATTCCGGTAACAACAGACCTTGGGATGTCCCGTACAGACTTTTCTCTGGCTGTCAATATGCGGCCTTTGATCTTATTCCTGGGAATGACATTTTCAGGACCGGTATTTCAACGCTTCGGTGTGAAAAAGCCGATGATCTTTGGCTTGCTTACCTTGACAGTGGGATATGTGCTGCTGTCCGTCAGTAACAGCTTTTCTTGGATCGCCGTTTCCTGCGCACTGGCAGGTTTAGGCGAAGCCTTTGTCGGCACACCTGCCATCAGCCGTGTGGTGAATACTTGGTTTCACCGGTATCAGGGCAGTCTTCTGGGATTGGTTACGGCATGCACCGGCTTGGGTGGCGGCATTTATTCCGTTCTGCTGTCAGCTATCATTCAAACAGATGGCTGGCGGACCGCACGCTTTGTTTCGGCTATCTGTCTGTTGGCTGCCGCTGTTTGCATTATGTTTTTCCTCAAGGATACGCCTGCTCAGCTTCAGCTTTTGCCTTACGGAAAAGGGTATGTCCCTAAGAAAAAAGCGCACCGCCGCTCTGACGAGCATTGGGAAGGCTACAGCTTTAAGGAACTGCTGAGAAAGCCAGTGTTCTATTTGGCAGCACTGACCTTCTTCCTTGCCGGTGTGAGCATATACTCCGCCTTTACCACCATTGCGCCTCATTTGGAGGACAAGGGTCTGAGTGCCGCAGATGCCGCCTTTATAAACGGCCTGATGCTGATTTTCCTGGCAGTTTTTAAATTTGCCTGCGGCTCTGTCAGTGACATAATCGGGTCTAAATTGGTCTGCATTATCTGCATGGCTGCCGCTGCTGTCAGCTTACTGCTGCTGCCGATGGTAAACAGTGTTGCAACTGCCATTCCGGTGATTGCGATTTATTCCCTGAGCGTACCACTGACTTTGGTAGTATTATCACTGGTGACCTATCCCCTATTCGGCTACCGCTCCCACGATGCCTCTCTTGGCATCTTTCTCGCACTCCCCTACGCAGGCTCACTGCTGATCGTCCCTATCACCAATGCCATCTACGATGCCCAAGGCAGCTATGACTTGGTATTCCGCTTATCTGCAGCATTGTCGGTTGTTGTGATCATCCTGCTTTTGATCGTTTACGCACTGGCAAAACGAGACCGGAAAAAATATGAAATACAACAAAATTCTAAAGGAGAATAACTATGGAACAGAAAGCTTTTGTTATTGGCGAAGAAACCGTTAAGAAATACCTGACTCCGGAAGATGTCATCGACTGCGTGGAAAAGACTTGGCGTTGGTACGGTGAGGGCAAGGTCATTATGCCCAACAAGATCACCACGGATATGAGCGAGCTGGGTGTTCCAGGCTGGTTCAACTCTATGCCTGCCTATATCGGTCCGATGGATGTGGCCGGCATTAAAGTAGTCGGCGGTTACGATGGCAACCGCGCATTGGGGCTTCCCTTTATCAAAGCCAATGTTCTGATCACCGATTCCAGAACCGGTATTCTCCGTGCCCTGATTAGCGGTGACTATATCAACGATATGCGTACCGGTGCGCAGCCTGCCATTATGACCAAGCTGCTGGCGAGCAAAACGGATGTAATTACCTTTATCGGCACCGGATTGATGGCATACACCAGTTTGCTTTGTATGAGCAAGGTGTTGGATATGAAAGAAATCCGTCTGTGCGACATTTCCGACGAAGCAAAGGATCGCTTTATCGCCCGTTTCCCGGATGCTCCCTTTAAATTTGTCAAGTGCGCATCCAATGAGGAAGGCTGCCGCGGTGCAGATGTCATCATCACCGTCACCAACGCCAATGCCAATCTGGTGGAAGAGCCTTGGGTTAAGAAGGGTGCATTGGTAATGACCATGGGTTCCTTCCGGGAAACCTCTTTTGATGTGGTCCGCAAAGCAGACAAAATTGCTGTGGATCAGGTGGGTCAATCCCTGCACCGCGGAAATGTGAAGGAATTGGCTGAAATGGGCGAAATTACCGCAGATTCCTTTGATATCATCATTCCCGATGTGCTGGCCGGCAAGGCACAAGCCCGTACCAACCCCGACGATCGGATCTACGCCCAGATCATCGGCACCGGCATGTTGGATGTTGCGGTTGGTGGTCTGCTGCTGGAAAAGCTTGCAGCGGCCGGTGTGACCCCTGCCCAGTTTGATATGACAAAATAACGGAAATGCCGCGGGATTTGTCGGGTGTTCGTAAAACAGTTGAAGCCGACCTGTGTTTCAATCATAGGTCGGCTTTTTGCAATATTTTCCGGTTTTAGAAAGGCTCCCTTGTGTAAAGGGAGGCTTTTGTGCGGTGCAGAACCGCAGACCACACAGCACACCGAAAGGTGTATAGAAGTGCGCCCTTGTGTCTGTTCGACAAATCGCAGTTTGTTCGAAAAGTTCTTTTCACTCACATGTTAACACCCATATATTTTAATTTTCTTTAATGCAGAATTAATCATATACTCTGGGATTCCATTATGTCTTAAAGCCAATATGCACTTTTCAAAAATAATTTGATTATCAATTTTTAGATTATGTAACCTTGAGCCGCCCAACATGCAAATAGCTTGTTCTGCTAATGCAGCATGGGAAAATAATTCAGTTCCTTCAGCGTAATGACAGGGGACAAAGCCACAGTAGCTTACAATCTTTTTGATATCTGGTTTTGTTGATATAAGTCCATATTTATAATCGTTATGTGCATCTAAATCAATATATTGAAATCCTACATTCGAATCATAAAAAAAGTTGCTTCGTCCATTACAATCTATCAAAATGTCTTCATTGAGGATTTGCAACATATCGTATATGAAGCGATCAAAATGTTCCTGCGGAACTTGAGAAATTGTATGAGTTCTAAACGTCAAATAGTCGGCCGCCTCGTTATCATTCAAATGGGTTGACAAATACATCTCTTCCGGTTCATTTTGTGCCCACACATAGAACTTCGTCATAATAGCATCGTCATAAAGCTCTGCTCCTTTAGCACGCAGTTGAAAAAGATAGCCCTCTCCGTCACGGCTGCTCGGGTCGTAGCAATATCCCAATATCGGAATGACTGCTACACCACGTTCACGCAACATGTTCAAAGTCCTGATAATCTCATCCAAATATACCAGTTCATCATCTCTGGTAACTACATTCCGTAATTTCAGGCGTTCAGTTGAAAGCACAACATAATCTCCCAATAAGAATGCGTGACGATCTATACCGCGTTTTGCAGTCTCTATATGTTTTATTTGGCCAAGCAGTTCTCGAGCAGTTTGACAATCAATATAGAAATATTTTTCAATCATATACTTCCTCCAAAAACATCTCCACAAATTCCAATTTGTCTAATTGTTTAGTTGATTATAGCACATAGCTGCAATATATACAAGAACACTCCCGGCAGATAATCCTGCCGGGAGTGCAACTGTTTTACGAAGCTCCGCCATTACCCCGCGGCATTCTTTATTTGATGATTCCGAAGCTCTCATGGAATTGCGTACCGGTTAAGTATGCCTTCTTTACCCTTTCTGCAAAGGAAGAAACCACCGGCGCGTATTTCAGATTCTTAGCGGTAGTATTCCAGCGGAACACATAACGCAAAATGGCATCTGAGGGATCATTGGCAACGATCTCGAAGCGATCCTGAAAACGGATAATGTTGCTGTCCTCGTCAAGCAAGGATTTTAGCTGGGGATCCAGCAGCCAAGAATGGCAGGTAAAGCAGCGATAGTCATATTCCGGATAGAACTTGGCAAAGAATTCCTTCGCCATCGCAAAGGAAGCATCGCACTGCTCCCTTGTCATAGCACCGTCAGCAGGAATATGAACCTCCAGCACCGGATCGCCCTTTTTGATATTATGAGTAGGAATATCATGCTCGCAAGTACCGAAACCAAACTGAAGTCTACCCAACCGAAACAGCTCCATCTTCAGGTGACGCTGCAGCCAAATCAGCTCGCCTAAGTACATCTCATCCTTAAGCTCACTCCAGATGTCCAGCCAAACAGAAATGTCGGAGAGAGTATCCAGCAAAATCTGCTCATCGATCCCCTTTTCGGCAAATCGCTTAGAAAGGGCTTCACACATATAGAGCACGGATAAGAGATTACGCTTGCCATCCGGCTCGCTGATATTGTAGCTTTCCATTTCCACCGTATCTGAAACAGGGATATTAGCCAATGCCTTTTCGATCCCCCAGCGATAGTCCTTCATAAGGCCCAGCTTTTCCGCCCATTTGCGGATGACGGTTTTTACCTCGGGATTCTCACAGGACCACGCATTGGCGTTGTCACTGGTGGGGGCATTGTGGGTCACGGATTCATTGGTGAGGCCCAAGAAACGCATCAGATTCCCGGCATAAACCTTCTCCCGTACGCGCTTGCAGACCCCGTAACGGTCCATAATCTTCTGATCGATATTCAGCCATTGGGTCGCCCAGTCCACGCTGTAGCTGTCGGCAATATTGTCTGTACCGAACATCACATTGTTCTCCACATCATATCCCAGCGTAAATAGCTTTTTCAGCAGGTCCTCCCGGTAGATTTCCGGGGTTCCGGGGGTCAGATCGAAGAACATTTCCGCATTGTTATCATTGTAATTAGCCGCATTCATAAACTTTCCGTAGAGGGCAATGCAATCGTCCACCCACGGCCATGAACAATGTCCCATAGAGAAACGCAAACCTTCTATGCGCAGCAGTGCTTCAAAATTCAGCGGTTGATTGTATTGGGAAGAGGTCTTGCCATCCCACAAGATGCCGGTATGGAAGATCACCGGCTTATTCAGCTGTGCCATCAGATGCAGCATCTCCAAACAACGCTCTTCGTAGATATAGAAATTGTTGCAGATGATCTTGTAGCCGAGAACACCCTTCTGCGCACCGATACGAATATGCTCAATAACATCTTCTTCATCAGGATGTACCCATAGAATGGGAAAGAGTCGGTCAGGAGCAACACCGCAAAAATTCAATACCTCTTCCAGACGGACATCAAAATTTCTGCCCAGCTCTGTATCGTACTCCATTGGGGGACGGGACAGCACGCAACCGCCGCATACACCGGCCTCTGCCATAGATTGCAGCAGTGCTTGCGCATTTGCTTCTTCCTTCCATAGATGTATGTGCATATCAAAGTATTTCATAAATATACCCTCTGTTTATTTCTCGATAATATAAGCGGCAACGATCTCACCGTAATAGGCATAGTGGAAGTCACGAACGCCGTTCTTTTCAGGGTAGTAACGCTCAAGAATTTCCTGAGGAATTGCGTACACGGGCTGAGGATTGCGGTAAACTACTTTGCATTCCAGTGTAAGAGGCAGTTCCTGAATACCGGGGACAGAAATGTTAATCGGCTCTTCCAGATGTAGTCCCAGCTTCTTGATTTTGTCAACTTCCAGACCGGATTTGGTGCCGCAAAAACCAGGGATTTTCCTGTCGATCTCCCCTATCGGGCAATTCACGGTAAACTCAGGATTTTCATCCAGCAGCTGACGGGTATAACGGCTTTCCCGCACATAGGCAACAAAAATTGGCTTGCCCCATTCAATACCGATAGTGCCCCATCCGATGGTCATGGTATTCACGCCGTTCTGTCCCTTGGTGGTGAGCAAAATACCTTTGCACATATGCTTCGCAAATTCGCCTGCATAGTCAAATGGATCGATCATTTTCTTCATAACAAACCCTCCTGATTAGAGATAGGTAAATTATAGCATACATACGAGAATATTTCCATACTTTCTTGACGGGAAGAAAAAAAAGATTTATAATATAGAAAAAAGCAAGGAGGCATGATTATGAAAAAGACAATCATTACCATCAGCCGTCAGTTTGGCAGCGGCGGCAGAAGCGTCGGCCGTCAAATTGCAGAAAAGCTGGGAATCCCCTTCTATGACAAAGAATTGGTGGAGCAGATCGCATTGGATTCCGGCTTTGCTCCCAAGTTCGTGGAAGAACATGGAGAGCACTCCCCCGGTAAGAGCATCCTTTCCTATGCCTTTGCTTCCGCCGGCGTTCCCGGCGTGATGAACGGCCTGTCTACCGCTGATTTTCTCTGGACCATCCAGTGCAATGTAATTCTGCAGTTGGCCGAAAAAGGGCCCTGCGTCATTGTGGGCCGGAATGCAGATTATATCCTGAAGGACCGCAAGGATGTTCTGAATGTCTTTGTGCACGCTGATATGGATTTCCGCGCTGACCGGATCGTTCGCCTCTACGGTGAATCGGAAAAGAGCCCGGTTGCCCGCCTGCAGGAGAAGGATAAGCGTCGCAGTGTAAACTATCAGCACTACACCGGTCGCACTTGGGGCGATGCCGAAAACTATGATCTTTGCCTGAACACTGCTGTCATTGGCGTGGATGAGGCTGCGGATATCGTGGTAAACATCGTTAAAAACACCAAATAAGCATTGCCCTGCTGTGTCAAACAGCAGGGCAAATATTATTCTTTGATCTGAATGCTGACGCCGTTGACCTCCACATCCCCTTCTGCGTGAATGAGAATGTATTTCACGCCGTCGATTACACGGGTTTCAATGAGATCCAGACGATCCGGTGCGACCTTGATGGAAACATCCGGCGTTTTCACCTCAAAACGCTTTTCGTCGATGATATTCTTGGGATGAACCGGCATTTCGTAACCAAATTCCTCGTCATAATCTACGCTGAATTTGGCAACATTAGCCTCAGGAACACCGCATCCGGTGAGGACCTCTTTCACATCCTCTTTGGAAATCAGCAGCGGCTCCGCAACCTTGCTTTCTTTGTGGAGTGCGATCCGCTGGGAGAGCTCCTCGTGAACGGATTGCACCACATCCATACTGCTTTCATCTGCCAGTGCATTGGTCAGAATTGCCTCAAAGGACTTCTTCTGGGTTGCTGCAGGCTTGGGAACCGGAGTATGAAATACGGCATCCACAAACGCCTCGTGGCTTTCCTTTGTGCTTCGGGTATAGTAGAGTGCATTATAGATGTTCGTTGCGCGATTATCGAAGGCCGGGAACAGGAAGCCCAATTCAGGACTTGCTACCGCATTGGTGATGCCGCCATCGTGAAACAGCTTTTCCTCAGGCACATAGTGCAGTGTAGCCTTAGTCAGCTTTACCGGGCATACCGCACACAGGAGGAACTTGAAGCTTTCCTCTGACTGATCCTTCTTGAAGGGCACATCATATGTATCACAGCCGAGCAAAATCAGATAGCCACCGTCAAAGGATACCGTTTCCATTACCTTTCGATAGAAGGATAACCGCAGCTGCTCTTCCTCCAGACTGCACTTGCGCAGCTCCATCAAGAGCTTGTGCTCGTCACCTTCCAGCACCTGAGAAGTTTTGAAGGTAATATCAATCAGATGCTTGCCAATGGTACCGCTGAGGGTCTTGCGGAGCAGACCGAAATACTTGTCCCCCTCGTTTTCGGACATCATACCGGTGCTGCAGCGAAACTCGGAAATGATCTCCTTTTTGTCATTGACATAGCAGCCGTAAATAGCGGTCATATTGCTTCTGTCCCGGCGAATGTGCCGACGGATCTCAGCAACCTCTTTAATATTCATTGTCTGTCCTCGCTTAAAATAAATTGCAGGAAAAACCCGGAGCATAGCTCCGGATTTTTGTTAATCCCAAAGGCACTTCCAGTTACGCACAAAATATTCAATACCGGAATAAATCGTAGTCACAACGATCACGCAGATAATTATCCAGGACAACCAGTAAATGCCGGGAAATGCCATCCAAACGCACAAGGATACCATTGTGCTTGCGGTCTTGACCTTACCGCTCCAACCGGCGGCAATGACCTTTCCTTTGCCGACGGCAACCAGCCGCAGACCTGTCACCGCAAATTCACGGGTCAGCACCAACATAAAGGCCCACGCCGGGAGCATTCCCCACTGGCAAAACATCGTCATAGCGGCAATTACCAGCAGTTTATCTGCTAACGGGTCGAGAAACTTGCCGAAATCGGTAACCTGATTTCTCGTCCGAGCAATATGTCCGTCAATATAGTCAGTAATGCTGGCAATGATAAATAATCCCAGCGAAAGCCACATCCATATATTTGTGCAGCCGCCGCTCATTCCCATCAAAACCATCAGCACAGGTATAAAGGCCACACGAACCATGGTAATTTTACTTGCAGTTGTCATTGCGCCACCTCCACAACATAGCCTGAAAGGTCACCGTCAATGATGCCATCAAGCTGCACCATTACGAAGGTCCCCTCCGACAAATCGTCGTCACTTGCCAGCCAGACTCTGCCGTCGATTTCCGGAGAATCGGCATACATCCGTCCAAAATACTGTTCGTATTCCTCATCGTAACCGTCTACCAATACCTCAACGGTCTGCCCGAGCATACTTTGGGCATATTCATCCATGATCCGGGACTGAAGCTCAGATACAATCTCTGCACGCTCCTGCGCAACGGACAGAGGCGGATGTTCCATATCAAAGGCCGGTGTGCCCTCCTCCGGAGAAAACGCAAATGCACCAACACGCTCCAGCCTCTGCTCTTTCAAGAAGGCGCAGAGCTCTTCAAATTCTGCTTCCCCTTCACCGGGCAGACCGGTAATCACGCTGGTTCGCAGAATCAGTCCGGGGATCCGCTCGCGCAATTTTGCAAAAAGCTGACGCAGGAAATCCCCGTCACCTCTGCGGTTCATTAGCTGCAGGATCTTGCTGTTGCAGTGCTGAATGGGCAGATCCAGATATTTGACGATCTTCGGCTCGCTTGCCATCACATCGATCAGTTCATCGTCGATTTCATCCGGGTAAGCATAATGTAAACGGATCCAATGGATGCCGTCGACCTTGCATAGCTGTCGCAGTAATTCGGGGAGCAGCCGCTTATGCTCCGGGAAATCCGTACCATAACGGCTGGTATCCTGCGCCACTACAAGCAGCTCCTTCACTCCGGAAGCTGCCAGCAGACGGGCTTCATAGAGAATATCATCCATTTGCCGGCTACGGTATTTGCCTCGCAGGAACGGGATGATACAGTAACTGCACCGATTATCGCAGCCTTCTGCGATTTTGATGTAAGCATAGTGTTCCGGCGTAGTCAGGACGCGTCCGGTTTCTACTTCCGGTGCATCAATAGAGCCGAACTGCATTACGGTTTGATCCTCCAGCAATGCTTCAATTGCAGGCACGATCTCCGTATAGCTGCCGGTTCCCAAAATACCGTCAACCTCCGGCATCTGTTCCAGAATTTCGTCCTGATATCGCTGAGAAAGGCAGCCGGTAACAAGAATCTTGCCAACAAGTCCATCTGCCTTCATTGCAGCCGTATTTAAAATGAAATCAATGGCCTCAGCCTTCGCGGAATCAATAAAACCACAGGTGTTGATGACTACTACATCACTGCCGGCAATGTCTGCCTTCACCGTATGTCCGGCTTCCTGCACCCGGTACATCATCCGTTCGCAATCCACCTGATTCTTGGCACAGCCAAGGGATATAAAACCAATATTTGCCATATCAGCCCTCCGGAAGTTCATCAGAATCCACAGCCATTTCCTGCATTGCGCGGCGGATATTGCCATAGGAATGACCGCGGCGTAAAAGGGCATCAATTGCCCGCTTTACCGTCTTTTCATCGGGTTCATCCCCCAAACGGGACTCTAAAAACTCCATAATTTTATCAATCTGATCGGGATAATCCTGCAGCACATCGTCCCAATATTGCTTTGGGACGCGTTTCTCATACAAAGCCTGCTTGGCACGGGTTATGCCATAGCCCTTTGCGATGCATCTGGCAACTACCTGCTCAGCGGTAGCTCTGTCGTCCACCAAAGACATTTCGCTCATCCACGCGACAGCTGCTTTTGCCTGTTGAGGATCCTCCCCTTTTTGCACCAAACGACGCTCCAAATCGCCCTTGGATACGCTGGATGCCGCAACGATGCGCACCGCACGCATTTTGGCAGACATCTCCCCTGCCGCTGTTTTTAGCTTATCAAGGCGAATGTCATCCAGGTCCATCCCCGCATACAGGCCGAAATCCTCCACCGTTTGACGGTAAAGGCGCATCACAGAATCGTCCTCTAAGACCACCCTGTGTCGTCCTGCGCGGTCAGGCGCAGCGGCTAAGGATTTAATCCTCATCGTCAAAATCGTCTGCGCTCAAGGCAACAGGGCGTTCCGCGGCCTTTGCAGGAGTCTTTGCCTGCACAGTATTGTTCTTCAGCAGGTTCTCACGCACCTTGGCTTCCACCTGCTCGGCAATGTCAGGATTGGACATCAGGTAGTCCTTCACGGAGCTGACGCCCTGGCCGATCCGCTCATCGCCCATGCTGAACCAGCTGCCGCTCTTCTGCACGATGTCCATCTGAACAGCCAGATCCACCAGTTCGCCCCACTTGCTGATACCCTGACCGTACATAATGTCGAAATGTGCCTCACGGAACGGAGGTGCAACCTTATTCTTGACAACCTTAACGCGGGTCTTATTGCCGATTACATTGCCGCCCTCCTTGATGGACTCGGTACGGCGTACATCCAGACGGACGGAGGCGTAGAACTTCAGGGCATTACCGCCGGTGGTGGTTTCGGGGTTACCGTACATCACACCGATCTTCATACGCAGCTGGTTGATGAAGATGACCACGCAGTTAGTCTTGGAGATGGCACCGGCCAGCTTACGCAGAGCCTGAGACATCAGACGGGCCTGAACACCCACAAAGGCATCGCCCATCTCGCCCTCGATCTCCTGCTTGGGAACCAGCGCGGCAACAGAGTCCACAACAATGGCATCCACCGCACCGGAACGAACCAGTGCATCAGTGATCTCCAATGCCTGATCGCCGGTGTCGGGCTGGGAAACCAGCAGATTGTCAATATCAACGCCCAAGGCCGCAGCATATACAGGGTCCAGTGCGTGCTCCGCGTCTACAAAGGCAACTTCGCCGCCCTTCTTCTGTGCCTCAGCCAGAATGTGCAGAGCGAGGGTGGTCTTACCGGAGGACTCCGGTCCGTAAATCTCAATAATTCTGCCCTTGGGAACGCCACCGATGCCCAGTGCGGCATCCAAAGCCAAGGAGCCGGTAGGAATGGCCTCCACATTCATCTCAGGGCGGTCGCCCAGACGCATCACAGTGCCCTTACCGAAATTCTTGTCGATCTGGGCCAGTGCGGTCTGCAGTGCCTTTTTCTTGTCAGATGCAGGGTTGGGGGCTTCGTATGCTGTCTTTTTCGTAGCCATTTTAATCTTCCTTCCTGTTGAGCTGGGCAATCACCGCACGCTCAATGTCGTTATAGTCTCTGGTTCGTTCCAGAATGGTATACTGATTTTCTTCCAGAATGCGGCAAACGCCGTCACCCTGCCCCATGCCAAATTCAAAGCAAAGGTAACCGCCGGGTTTTAATGCGCCGGCATATTTTTTTGCGATGGCACGGTAAAAGTCAAGACCGTCCTCACCGCCGAAGAGAGCCAAATGTGGCTCATAGTTACTGACACTATCGGGCAACTCGTACATTTCCTGCCCGGTAATATAAGGCGGATTGGAAACAATGATGTCGAATTTTCCCAGAAAACGAGAGGGTTCTTCCAGCGCATTTGCTTGCACGCAGGATACGCGGGCAGTCAAATTATGCCGCACCGTATTCTTTTTTGCAACAGCCAAGGCTTCCTTTGAAATGTCAGCCAAGGTTACACGGGCATCCTTCACACGGCTGGCAATCGCAAGACCAATGCAGCCGGATCCGGTACACAGATCCAGGATTCGCGGATCTGACGGCAGCGTTCGTGCCTTTTCAATGGCGAGCTCCGCAACTGCGCAGGTATCATCCCGGGGAATCAATACATTCTTGTCCACATAGAGGGATAAGCCGTAAAATTCCCACTCCCCCAACACATAAGCAAGAGGCTCATCCGCCAGCAAACGGGCAGTGGCATCCGCAAGCTGCTCACACAGCTCCTCGGATGCATACAGCTGCCGATCCGCCAGAAAGCTTTCATGGGATTTTCCGGAAAAATGGCAAAGCAGCTGCCTAGCAAGCATTCCGGCATATTGCATTTCCTCTTTTGCCATCAAGGCCTTGCGTGTATCCAAATACAGCTGGGCATAGGTCTTTACCAACGGTCTGCCCCCTCTTCCTCAGGAAGAACGGCCTGAACGGCAGCTATGCCAATCTCGATCATAGAATCATCCGGCTCATTGGTGGTCCAGTTTTGCAGCCACATGCCGGGTGCGGTGAGAATCCGTGTAAACCAGTTATCGTGGCGTCCTGCCCAGCGGTTGATTTCATAGGTAATGGCGACCACAAGGGGCAGCAACAGCAGCTTGCACACCATCATCAAAATTCTATACAGGAATGTGCCGTTGAGGGCTGCCAGCCAAGACCATTGATTCAAAAGGCTGGATGCAACGGAGAATACCAGAATGGAGATCACCATCACTACCAGCAGGAAACTGGTACCGCACCGCGGGTGCAGGCGCGTCTGTATCCGCACATTCTCAACCGTAAGAGGTAAGCCTGCCTCGTAGCAGCGGATGGTCTTATGCTCCGCGCCATGGTATGCAAACACACGCTTCATATCCTTCATACGGGACACGAGGAACATATACAGCATAAAGATGCCGATCCGAACTACACCTGCCAGCAAATTATGCACCAGGGGATTTGCCGGTAAAAAGCGGTCGAAGAAGCCAACCAGAATATCCGGCAGCAGAATGAAAAGAAGTACGGAGAAACTCAGGGAAATGAACACGGTAACGCCGATGATAGCCTTCTGAAAGCTTTCGTTTCCCAGCTTTTTTTCCAGCCATTGGTCAAATTTCGAAGGGTTTTCATCCTCCACACCCTCCGGGGACAAATCCGCAGAGCGCATCAGTGCTTTCACACCTACGATCTGGGAATCCAGGAAATTGACTGCACCGCGAATCAGCGGCCAAGTGGACACAGATCCCTTTTTCCGGGGTTTACGAGGGTTGACTTCAAGCTTAATCTCCCCATCCGTCCGCACAGCAATGGCATCCTTTTCGGGTCCGCGCATCATAATGCCCTCGATCAGTGCCTGACCGCCAATGCTGGTTTTAAATTTTTCGCAGCACGGCTGCGTTTCTTTTTTGCTCATAATAATCCTTCCTTATTGGGTAATCGCCAAAGGGTATTATAGCATACTTTCCGGGAAAAGAAAAGCTATTTCAATACCACATTCTTTTCGCCCAGCACATTTTTCAGTTCCCGCAGCATTCGCTCGTCAAAAGCGGCCATTGTGCCGCGACGGGTACGGGTATCCGCAAAGAAAAGGACCACCTGCCCATTCCCGGGGAACATATTCAGGATCGCCTTTACCTTTCCATAATTAGGGTCATTTTCTCCCGTCAGCTGCAGGTAGAGCTTACCGGCAGGCTGTGCAGGTGGCGGAACGGCAGCTTTCTCCGGAGCAGCTTCGGCATAAACCGCCTCGTTTGCATAATCGGAGATGGGCCGCGCACGATTGATGACGATCTGGGGTTCTTTTTCATCTCGGACGGAAAGCCGTCCGGTGATAACGACCGCACTGTTCTCCCGTAAATATCCGCCATATTGGCTCAAAACATTGGAAAAAGCCAGCATTTCGATGGATGCAGTATCGTCCTCCACGGTCACATAGGACATCATAGAGTTATTCCGGGTGGTCTTCATCTTTACGGCCTGAACAATGCCGGCCACGCTGACGATGGAATCGTCCTTATAGGGATTCTCCTCCCCCATCAGCACGCCGATGGGAACCACATGGGTTCCCTTCAGAAGCGGACGGTAATCATCCATCGGATGACCGGAAATGTAAATACCCGTGGTCTCCTTTTCCATGGTCATCATATCCGCCTTATTCAGCTCGGGCAATGTGGGAATGGGAATGGCTGCCGCCTTATCCTCAGCATCCAGCATACCGAACAAGCCCATCTGACCGTCCAGATTCTTCTTCCGGGAGGAAGCTACGCTGTCCATCATACTGTCATAAACAGCCAGCAGCTCGCTTCTGTGGTGGCCGAAGCAATCCAGCGCACCGCACTTAATGAAGTTTTCCACTGCACGCTTATTCAGTTCGCCCTCATCCATTCGCTGGAGAAAGTCCTCCATCGATTTGAAAGGTCCGTCAGCACTTCGCTTGGCGGCAATGGTGCGAATCAGTGCCCGACCCACATTTTTGACTGCTCCCAGACCGAAGCGAATGGCGTTGCCTTCCACTGTAAAATGGTCATCGGAATGGTTAATGTCAGGCGGCAGGACAGAAATGCCCATTTCCTTGCATTCGGCAATGTAGCCGGAGATCTTGGTAGCAGAATCCAGCACAGAGGTCATAAGTGCCGCCATATACTGATGAGGATAGTGACACTTGAGGTAAGCCGTCTGATAGGAAACAACGGCGTAGCAGACCGCGTGCGCCTTATTAAAGGCATAGTTGGCGAAATCGACGATTTCATCATAAATCGACTGGGCCGCGGCCTCGGAAACGCCCTTTGCAACCGCACCGGGAATCCCCTGCTCCTGATCACCATAGACAAAGACCTTGCGCTCCGCCTCGATCACCTTCATCTTCTTTTTGGAGATGGCGCGGCGGATGTTATCCGCCTGACCCATAGTATAGCCACCCAAGGCTTGGAAAATGGCAATCACCTGCTCCTGATAGACGATACAGCCATAAGTGACCTTCAAAATCGGCTCCAGAAGGGGCGTTTTATAACGGATCTTCCGCGGATCCAGCTTGTTTGCGATAAACATAGGGATAGAATCCATCGGACCGGGCCGGTACAGAGCAACAATAGCGGTCAGATCTTCGATAGATGTGGGACGCATATTCACGCACACGCCGGTAATGCCGGCAGATTCCAGCTGGAAGACGCCCTGTGTCTTACCCTCGGCAAGCATCGCAAAAGTCTCCGGATCGTTATCCGGTATATTGCGGATATCAAAACCCGGGTTTTGCTTCTGAATTTCCTTTTGGGCATCCTCGATCACCGTTAGGTTGCGCAAGCCCAAGAAGTAGTGATAGGTAACGAACACCGTCAGCATTATCTGTTACGGGTCGTTTTCCCCCACTTCGAACCGTACGTGCGGCTTTCACCGCATACGGCTCT
>SVLL01000045.1 GCA_015067935.1 Oscillospiraceae bacterium
GGATCCGGAAGGACCTCTCTCTTGGGAACATTACCTCTTCTGGGCACTTTGCTTCCCTCCTTCATAATATAATGATTTCATCGGTACTCGAAAGTTTTTCCTTTCGTTGTGCCTGGCCAGAGGTTTTATACTATATATAAAACGCTTTGGCAAGGCCTTGCCTTGCGAACGGGCGTGGGGAAATTTCAAATTGATTTAAGAAGTTTAAGATTACTTCTTGCCGGCCTTGGGCCGCTTTGCACCATACTTGGAGCGGGACTGCATACGACCCTGAACGCCCTGGGTATCCAGAGTGCCGCGGATGATGTGGTAACGCACACCGGGAAGGTCCTTAACACGACCGCCGCGGATCAGCACCACAGAGTGCTCCTGCAGGTTATGGCCGACACCGGGAATGTAAGCGGAAACTTCCATGCCATTGGTCAGACGCACACGGGCGATCTTACGCAGAGCGGAGTTAGGCTTCTTGGGGGTGGTGGTACGGACAGCAGTGCAAACGCCACGCTTCTGAGGGGAAGGCAGAGTAGTAGCCTTGTTCTCCAGAGTGTTCATACCTCTCTGCAGAGCGGGAGCGGTGGACTTATAGGTGACCTGCTGACGGCCATTCTTAACGAGCTGGTTAAAAGTAGGCATTATTTTTCTCCTTTCTTTCGTTCTCACCGTAAGGTGGCTTATATTCTACGGCTGAAGCCGATAGAAACGGTTTATTCCACAATTGCGGCTGCGGCGGTACCGACTTCAATGCCGCAGGCGTGACCCAGCTGGACCATATTGGGAACCCAAGCATAGGGAATGTGGTTTTGGAGGCACAATTCCTCCAGCGCATCTGTCAGAACAAAGTCGGCATTTTTTGCCAGCAAAACCCGCAAAACACGCCGGGAATTGATGGCTTTTCGGATCTGCTTGGCCCCTACGATCACCTTGTGATCGGCAAGCTCAGCCAGCAATGCGCCATACTCGTCCTTTATACATTTTTGTGTATCCATACAAGTATGTATTATACGCATTTTTTTGGAAATGTCAACAAAAAATATGAGAAATTTTCTACAAAATCCACGAATGGCGGACGGTATTTACAGAAGTGTCCGCACAGCGGATAATCGTTCTTCCAAGATGTACCATGCAAAGAAAGGGGGGGCGGCAAATGCCGCCCCCTTCAGAGCATCAAATATAACTTTCTCTTTCCAAAATACCAGCATCCACATCAAAGGTATATTCCTGGCAGTACAGACCTTGCCGGATACCAAGATACAGGCGATCCTCATATTCACCGATGATGTACATTTCCTTTAAAGTCGTTCGGAGAATGGGCTGATAAGTGCCTGCCATTGTATCGATACGGATGATTGTGGAACCATCGATAAAATAAAGACCGTTGTTCCAATAGAACAAATCATACAGCTTGTTTTCAGATGTGTAAATAGCATTACAGATCTCACCGTTATAACTGATCTGCACGATCGTCCCCTCCGGAGTGATGCAATAAACGAAGTCGGGACCGATGACCATTTCCAGCACGGGAATGTCCGCCAACTTTCTGATGGGATCGTTTATAGCAAAATACGGAACGCCATAGCCAAAATCACTGTAAACAAACCAATCAATGCTTTCCGCCTCCGGAATCTCACCTATCGGCTTGACGAAATCCGGAATTTCCTTCGGTGTCTCATTCAGAATTTCAGGCGTCTCGTTCTTAGTGATCTCATAGTCAAAGTGGTTGTGTCCCCAACCGGTGCCGTAGAAGCAGGTGTCGATAATGCCGTAATCCTTTGTTACAACGCCGGAAACGGGATCGCAGATATACTTAATAAAATAAGGAATATCGTATGCATCCTGAATTCTGTCGCACAGACTGGGGTATGTTGATGCATGAATGGGATATTCTTCCGGATTCTCCCAGCATTTGGAAAAATTCTGCTGCGTGGTTTTCCGGAAGGGGCTTTCGGGATTCGCCAGTTCCTTCTGCACCGCTTCATAGAAGTCCGGATTCATCATATACCAGCTGAAAGTACCCTGCGTGGATTTGGGAGCATTGAATCTCAGGCCCCGTGTATCGTCCGTTATAAAATCGTAGGGCGAGGAAACAGGCAAAACACCCTCATATAGTGTTTTCTCTGCATCAGAATGAAGGTCACGGTAGAAGATGCGAATATTCCTTTCGGCATCTACACGGAAAATGCAGACGGTATCCACACCGCAGGCTTGAACCATCCAATAAAGATCCCCATCGCCCTTTGTAGCCAAAGTGGTAAGCTCGCCGGTGAGCAATTCCAGTTTGCACAAGGTGTCCTTGCTGAGAAGATATGCCCATTTGCCATCCGCAGAAATCACGCTGAAATCATCTAAGCGCGATGACTCTACAGGAACATAGTACATCAGATCTTTTTCCAAGCTATGGGTCCAGATGATCACCGGCGGCACAGAACCGCCATAAGATCGAATTGCGAAGTGATAACGACCATAGCCATCCATATCTTCATACGCGTCCATCCAATAGGTGGGAGAAACATTGAATGGCACATCCTCCTTGAAACGGTCCTCAAAGGGTACAATTTCCCGACTGGTCATCCAATCCAGATTCGGCTGTGTGGTGGGCGGTGGGGTCGTGGGCTTGGTGGGTGCCGCGGTGGGTTTTGTGGTAGGCACAGTCGGTGCAGTTGTGGGTTGGGTCACCACGGTGGGGATGATCGTCGGTGTAGATGTGGGCTTGGTTGCAGGCTTGGAGTTCAGCTGTACCGGAGAACTGCTGGAGGGCGTTGTTTCCGGCTGATCCGTCACATTCTGCGCGCAGGCGCAAAGCAGCAGAAAAACAGCAAGCAGCAGAATTGGTAAATATTGTCGTTTTTTCATTCTCATAGCCTCCTTTATACTTTATAAGGATGCGGTTTCAAATAAAGCTTTCTTCACGCAAAATGCCGGTGTCAGGATCAAAGAAATACTGCTGATTATACAACCCCTGTACAACCAAGATATAAAGCTTATCCTCGCTGCCCCATGTATCCAGACGCACCCAGCCGTCGCAGCGGAGGATCACCGTATAAGTGCCGGTAACAGCATTGATGCGAATGACCTGATTGCCGTCCAGCAAATACACACTGCCGGCATGGTAGCAGATCTCACTCAAAGTGTTTTTGGAAGTGTAGACAGTGTTGCAGATGCTGCCGTCAATGCTCGACTGTATTACGGTGTTTTCCGGGGTGATTCCGTAGATATAATGGGGGCTTGCAGTGACCTCCTTAAAAAGAATGTCAGAGGGTCTGACATAGGTCGCCCCGTCCAGTTCATTCAGTCGCCAATAGGCGTGGGCATAGCCGAAGGCTCTGTAAAGGAACACATTTCCGGATGCGGCGTTGTATTCATCTTCCAGATCTTCCGCAATTTGTGCATCCGTCAGCTTGGTGAAATCAGGAATCGCAGCTGGATTGGGATCAACGATCATCAGCGGCGTTTCCCATGTGTTTTCATAATTGTAGTGGTCGTTGTAATCTCCCGAGCCTCGCTCGCAGCTGTCGATGATGCCATAGTCTGCGATCAACTGCCCGGTTTTGCTATCCAGAATGTACCGCACCCGGGCCGGTATATCGTAGTGATCCTGGATGTCAATACAGAGGAAAGGCTGGGACTTGATGGTAACGGGGTGGTTCTGGGGATCCGTCCAGCAAGCAGCATATTGATCGATGTTAAACCGGCTCTGGGGATCGTTCAGTTCCTGCTGAACTTGGGCATAGAATGCGGGATTCATCATTTGCCAAGTAACTTGCCCTAAGATAGTATCCGGTGCGGTAAAGGTCAGATCCTCGGTGACGGGGATGGGAAGCGCACCGGTATAGAGGATCTTTTTGCCATCGGAATGGAGATCCCGGTAGGAAACAGTGAGGTTGTTTTGCCCGTCCACTTCAAATACGCACAAAGTATCCATACCGCAGGAGCGCACTTGCCAAAGGATGGCATCAGGGTTTCGGGTCAGAACCACGGTGTGCTCACCGGTGGTCATATCCACCCTCAGCCGGTTATTGCCATCGGACAAATATGCCCAATGGCCGTCGGCACTCAAAAGCTGACAGCCGGTAAGGTCTATGCTGACGGGGAGCTCATAGATCAGCGTGTACGCGGTAACCTTCCCCCTGTAAACAGCTAAGCAATCGGAGTTGGCGGAGATATCCAGAATGTAACGGACATAGGTGCCGTCAGCGGCTGGAGCGAACCAATAATTCTTTGGGCGATGGCGGTAGGACTGATTGGCAGTGAAGAAGGGGGTATCTTCTGTGAATCGTTCTTCAAAGGGGACAATTTCCCGGTCCGTTACCCAAGCTGTAGATAGTTGAATAGGACCTGCGGGCTCCGTTGGAACAGTGGTAGGCTTTGTAGTGGGCTGGGTAGGTGCGGTAGTAGGCTTCGTTGTAGGCTGTGTCGCCACGGTGGGGATGATCGTCGGTGTAGATGTAGGCTTAGTTGCAGGTTTTGAATTCAGCTGTACCGGAGAACTGCTGGAGGGCATTGTTTCCGGCTGATCCGTCACATTCTGCGCGCAAGCGCAAAGCAGCAGAAAAACAGCAAGCAACAGAATTGGTAAATAACCATATTTTTTCATAAGGCAAGACCTCCTGTCAATTGATTTTTCCCTTACACTAAATATGACGAACGAGAAGGGCAAAATAAGACACGAAAAATAAAATTTTTTAAAAAATTTTTATCTATTCACACTATACCCCGATTTCCCCAATTCGGCAAGGGGCGCAACGCAAGAAAACGGCAGAAAAAGGGACCTGCCGCAATAGGCAGGTCCCTTATCATTTAGGGATATTATTCCTCGTCCTCGTCGTCGAAGACTTCCTCATCAATCAGACGGCTGGGAGGGGTCACACCGGGCTGGAAATCCCGATATGCCATCAAACCGGAACCGGCAGGAATCAGCTTACCGATGATGACATTCTCCTTCAGACCGACCAGATGGTCAACCTTGCCCTTGATAGCAGCATCGGTCAGGACCTTGGTGGTTTCCTGGAAGGATGCGGCGGACAGGAAGGAATCGGTGGCCAGAGATGCCTTGGTGATACCCAGCAGGACAGCGGAGGCCTCAGCCAGCTTCAGATCCTCTTCACCGGCATCGATGCGAGCCTGAATCTCTGCGTTGGCGTCCTCGAACTCGAAGGTATCGATCACAGTACCGGTCAGCAATGCGGTGCTGCCGGGCTCTTCCACGCGAACCTTGCGCATCATCTGACGGATGATGACCTCAATGTGCTTGTCATTGATTTCAACGCCCTGCTGACGGTACACAGCCTGAACGGACTGCACCAGATAATCCTGAACAGCCTCCACACCGGAGATACGCAGAACATCCTGGGGATACAGTGCGCCGTCGGTGATGGGTTCGCCCTTCTGAACCGTCTTGCCGTGCTGAACCTTCAGTCCCACGGAGTAAGGCACATGGTACTCCTTCACCTCGCCATCCTCTGCGGTAACGGTGATGTTACGCAGGGCGGTGCGGTGGGTGTCATCAATGTGCACAGTACCGGTGATTTCGGCAATGGTAGCCATCTTCTTGGGACGGCGGGATTCCAGAAGTTCTTCAACTCTGGGCAGACCCTGGGTGATATCGTCACCTGCAACGCCGCCGGAGTGGAAGGTACGCATAGTCAGCTGAGTACCGGGCTCACCGATGGACTGTGCAGCGATGATACCGACAGCCTCACCCAGATCAACCTGCTTGGAGGTTGCCAGGTTCATACCGTAGCATCTTGCACAGGCACCGCTTCTTGCACGGCAGCCCAGAATGGTGCGGATATAAATCTTCTCGATGCCGGCGTTTTCGAACTTCTCGGCATCCTCGGGCATCATCATAACATCCTTGGAGTGGAGCAGCTCGCCGGTCACGGGATGGAGCACATCGCTCACGGGGAAACGGCCGCGGATGCGGTTACCGAAGGAATCCACCACATCACCGTTCTTGTCATACACAGCACCAACCCAGATACCGTTGGTCGTGCCGCAGTTGTGCTCGCGGATGATCACATCCTGAGAAACATCAACCATACGACGGGTCAGGTAACCGGAGTCAGCGGTACGCAGAGCGGTATCGGTCATACCCTTACGGGCACCTCTGGAGGAGATGAAGTACTCCAGAACGGACAGACCTTCACGGAAGTTTGCCTTAACGGGGATTTCGATGGTACGGCCGGCGGTATCGGCCATCAAGCCACGCATACCGGCCAGCTGACGAATCTGTGCCATACTACCACGAGCACCGGAATCGGACATCATGTAGATGGGGTTAAATTCGTCCATAGTACCCTGCAGAGCATTCGTCACATCAGCGGTAGTCTTTTCCCACTGCTGAACAACCAGACGGTAACGCTCCTCATTGGTGATAAGACCCTGACGGTAGAACTGTTCGATCTCCAGCACCTTGGCCTCACTGGCCTTGATCAGCTGATGCTTCTTCTCGGGAACCACCATATCCGCAATGGAAATGGAGATAGCACCCTTGGTAGCATACTTATAGCCCAGTGCCTTAACACGGTCCAGCATCTCGGTAGCCACGGTGAAACCATGGCGGCGGATACACTTGTCAATGATCTTACCCAGCTGCTTTTTGCCGACCAGGAAATCCACTTCCAGATCAAAAGCGTGCTCCGGATCGTTCCGGTTCACGAAGCCCAGATCCTGAGGAATGGGTTCATTGTAGATCAAGCGACCCACAGTGGCCGTGATCAGGCGATACTGCATTTCGCCGTCAACTTCCTTGCCCATACGGACCAGAATGGGGGCGTGCAGACCGATATTGCCATCGGAATAGGCAGTAATTGCCTCATCCATACTGGAGTAGGCGTGCTTGGGACGGAAGGTAGCGGGCTTCTTGCCCTCGGCCTTCAGAGCCTTGTTAACAGCAAGGAACTCGTCGGCATCCACAACCTCGTTCTTCTCCCACTGGGTATCACCGGGATCGGCAATAACCACTTCCTCTGCACCCTTCTCGGCCTTGCCAAGTCTGGTGTAGGTCAGGTAGTAAGCACCCAGAATCATATCCTGCGTGGGAACGGTAACAGGCTTGCCGTCCTGAGGACGGAGCAGGTTGTTTGCAGACAGCATCAGCATTCTGGCTTCGGCCTGCGCCTCAGCGGACAGAGGCACATGGATAGCCATCTGGTCGCCGTCAAAGTCAGCGTTAAATGCGGTACAGCAGAGGGGATGCAGCTTCAGTGCGCGGCCTTCCACCAGCACCGGCTCAAAGGCCTGAATACCCAGACGGTGCAGCGTAGGTGCACGGTTGAGCATAACGGGGCGGTCCTTGATGATCTCATCCAGCGCGTCCCAGACCTCTGCCTTGCCCTTGTCGATCATCTTCTTGGCAGACTTGATGTTGTTTGCCAGACCGTCGGACACCAGCTTCTTCATCACGAAGGGACGGAACAGCTCAATGGCCATTTCCTTGGGCACGCCGCACTGATACAGCTTCAGCTCGGGACCGACAACGATAACGCTACGGCCGGAGTAGTCAACACGCTTACCCAGCAGGTTCTGACGGAAACGGCCCTGCTTACCCTTGAGCATATCACTCAGAGACTTCAGTGCACGGTTGTTGGCACCGGTGACCGCACGGCCGCGGCGGCCGTTGTCGATCAGAGCGTCCACAGCCTCCTGCAGCATACGCTTCTCGTTGCGGACAATAATGTCAGGCGCGCTCAGCTGGATGAGTCTCTTCAGACGGTTGTTCCGGTTGATCACGCGACGGTACAGATCATTCAGGTCGGAGGTAGCGAAGCGGCCGCCATCCAGCTGAATCATAGGACGGATATCCGGAGGAATGACGGGCAGCACATCCATAACCATCCATGCAGGATTATTACCGGATTCCCGGAAGGCTTCCACCACTTCCAGACGCTTGACCAGACGGGGCTTCTTCTGGGCGGAAGCATTCTGCATTTCGTTACGCAGCTGCTTGGACAGCTCATCCAGATCGATCTGCTCCAGCAGAGTCTTGACAGCCTCTGCGCCCATACCGGCCTTGAAATCGTCCTCGTACTTTTCCCGCATATCCCGATATTCCTTATCGTTCAGCACCTGATTCACCGTCAAAGGCGTATCACCGGGATCGGTGACGATGTAGGCGGCAAAATACAGAACCTTTTCCAGAATCTTGGGAGAAATGTCAAGAAGCAGACCCATACGGGAGGGAATACCCTTGAAATACCAGATATGGCTGCAGGGGGCGGCCAGCTCAATGTGACCCATCCGCTCCCGGCGAACCTTGGCCTTGGTCACTTCCACGCCGCAGCGATCGCAGACCTTGCCCTTATACTTAATCTTCTTATACTTACCGCAGTGACATTCCCAATCCTTGGTAGGTCCAAAGATCTTTTCGCAGTACAGACCGTCCCGCTCAGGCTTCAGAGTGCGGTAATTAATGGTCTCCGGCTTCTTAACCTCACCGAAGGACCACTGCTCCCGGATCATTTCCGGGGATGCAATGCCAATTCGAATGGCATCAAAGGTGACATCTGCCATAAAGCCGCCTCCTTAATCTTCGTAGTTGTCCGTGTCGGAATCATCCGCGGCATCGAACACATCCATAATATCTTCCGGACTATCCTCGTCGATGACATAGCCTGCTTCCAGCACTTCATCGGTGGAACCGATGATCATTTCACTTTCGTGCTGGCTCACATAGCCGAGCTCTTCATCCTCGTCCTCGTCCTTCAGTTCGATCTCGTTGCCCTTTTCATCCAGCACGCGCACATCCAAACACAGAGCCTGCAGTTCCTTGACCAGAACCCGGAAGGATTCGGGAACACCGGGCTTGGGGATATTTGCGCCCTTGACGATAGCTTCGTAGGTCTTGACACGGCCGGTGACATCGTCGGACTTGACCGTCAGAATTTCCTGCAGGGTGTAAGCAGCACCGTAAGCCTCCAGTGCCCAAACTTCCATTTCGCCGAAACGCTGACCGCCGAACTGTGCCTTGCCGCCCAGAGGCTGCTGGGTAACCAGAGCGTAGGGACCAGTGGAACGGGCGTGGATCTTATCGTCAACCAGATGGTGCAGCTTCAGATAGTAGGGATAACCGACAGTGACCAGATTGTCAAAGGGTTCACCGGTACGGCCATCGTACAGAACGGTCTTGCCGTCCTCACGCAGACCGGCCAGCTTCAGGGTGTCCCGGATGTCCTTCTCGTTGGCACCGTCGAACACGGGAGTGGCAACATGCCAGCCCAGTGCCTTTGCGGCATAGCCCAGATGGACCTCCAAAACCTGACCGATGTTCATACGGGAAGGAACGCCCAAGGGGTTCAGAACCACATCCAACGGTGTGCCGTCGGGCAGGAAGGGCATATCTTCCTCAGGCAGGACACGGGAAACAACGCCCTTGTTACCGTGACGACCGGCCATCTTATCGCCCACGGATATCTTACGCTTCTGGGCAATGTAAACGCGGACGGACTTGGTGACGCCGGGTGCCAGCTCATCGGAATTCTCCTTGGTGAAGACCTTGACATCCACAACGATGCCGCTCTCACCGTGAGGCACCTTCAGAGAGGTGTCGCGGACTTCTCTTGCCTTCTCACCGAAGATGGCGCGGAGCAATCTCTCTTCAGGGGTCAGCTCGGTCTCACCCTTGGGGGTGACCTTACCGACCAGATAGTCGCCGGAGCGAACCTCGGCACCGATACGGATGATACCATCCTCATCCAGATCCTTCAGGGTATCCTCACCCACATTGGGAATATCCCGGGTGATTTCTTCCGGACCCAGCTTGGTGTCGCGGGCTTCGGTCTCGTGCTCCTCGATGTGAATGGAGGTGAAGACATCCTCCTTCACCAGACGCTCGTTCAGCAAAATGGCGTCCTCGTAGTTGTAGCCTTCCCAGTTGACAAAGCCGATGAGCACATTCTTACCCAGAGCCACTTCGCCGCCGGAGCAGGAAGGACCGTCAGCAATGATCTGCTCGTTGGTCACTCGCTCACCAACCACCACGATGGGACGCTGGTTGACGCAGGTACCGGCATTGCTGCGGGCAAATTTGGTCAGACGGTAAGTTTTTACTTCGCCGTCATCATAGAAAATGGTAATTTCCGTTGCAGAAACGGACTTGACGGTGCCATCACCCTCAGCCTTGATGCAGACCTCGGAGTCCACAGCAGCCTTGTGCTCGATGCCGGTGGCAACGATGGGAGGCTCGGTGGTCAGCAGGGGCACAGCCTGACGCTGCATGTTCGCGCCCATCAGTGCACGGTTTGCGTCGTCGTTCTGCAGGAAGGGAATGAAGGAGGTAGCGATGGAGATCATCATTCTGGGGGACACATCGATGTAGTCAATGACTTCCCGGTCCACTTCGATGATCTCGCTGCGGCGGCGGCAAGTGATACGGGCGTTACGCAGGCAGCCGTTCTCGTCCAGAGGCTCGTTGGCCTGACCGATGCAGAACTCATCTTCCACATCAGCGGTCATATAGTCGATCTGGTCGGTGACCTTGCCGGTAGCCTTGTCCACCTTGCGGTAGGGAGCTTCCACAAAGCCGTACTCGTTGATCTTGGCGAAGGTTGCCAGATAGTTGATCAGACCGATGTTGGGACCTTCGGGGGTCTCAATGGGGCACATACGGCCATAGTGGGTGTAGTGAATATCACGCACATCAAAGGATGCACGCTCACGGCTCAGGCCGCCGGGGCCCAGTGCGGACAGACGACGCTTATGGGTCAGCTCTGCCAGCGGGTTATTCTGGTCCATAAACTGGGACAGAGGGCTGGAGCCGAAGAACTCCTTGATGACAGCGGTCACAGGGCGGATGTTGATCAGGCTCTGAGGGGTGACAGCATCCAGATCCTGCACGGTCATACGCTCGCGGATCACCCGATCCAGACGGCTGAAGCCGATGCGGAACTGGTTCTGCAACAGTTCGCCCACGCAGCGCAGGCGACGATTACCCAGATGGTCAATATCATCGGGCAGGCCAATGCCCATAGCCACGCAGTTGAGGTAGTTGATGGAGGCCATAATATCGTCAGCAATGATGTGCTTGGGAATCAGGTCATCCATACGCTCGGCGATGGCTTCCTTCCAGTCGATGCCGTCTGTGGCGAGCATCTCCTTCAGGACGGAGAAGCGGACCTTCTCGCGAACGCCATACTGTGCGGGATCAAAATCCACGAAGCCGGCCATATCCACCATATCATTGGCCAGAATCTTGACCACGGTGTCGCCGACCTTGACGCTTGCGCTGTTGACGCCCCGCTTGGACAGCTCCTTGGCCAGATCACGGGTGATGAAATCACCGGGCATAACCAGAATCTCACCGGTCATGGGATCTGCGATGGGCTCTGCGGCTTCCTGACCGGCCAGCCGGTTCCAGATCTCCATCTTCTTGTTGAACTTATAGCGACCGACCTTGCTCACATCGTAGCGGTGTGCATCAAACAGCAGACCTTCCAGATGGGAAATGGCGGTCTCCACCGTGGGAGGCTCACCGGGGCGCAGACGGCGGTAGATTTCCAGCAGGGACTCTTCCCGGGTCTTGCAGGTGTCCTTCTCCAAGGTTGCCATAATACGGGCATCCTCGCCGAACATCTCCTTGATTTCGGCATCGGTGCTCACGCCCAGTGCGCGGATCAGGCAGGTGATGGGCAGCTTGCGGTTCTTGTCGATACGGACCCAGAACACATTGGAGTTGTCGGTTTCATACTCCAGCCATGCACCGCGGTAAGGAATCACCGTTGCGGTGTAGGTATGCTGATCGGCCTTGTCCACATCGTGGGTATAGTACATACCGGGACTACGGACGATCTGAGACACGATGACACGCTCTGCACCGTTGATCACAAAGGTGCCGCCGTTGGTCATAATGGGGAAATCGCCAAGGAAGATATCCTGCTCCTTGATTTCCTCAGTCTCGGTGTTGCGCAGACGCACCCGTACCTTGATAGGCTTGGCATAGGTGGTGTCCCGCTCCTTGCACTCCTCGATGGTATACTTGGGCTTTTCATCCATGGAGTAATCCAGGAAACTCAGCTCCAGTTTACCGGAGAAGTCAGTGATGGTGCCGACATCCTTGAACACTTCCCGCAGTCCCTCTTCCAGGAACCACTGGTAAGAATCCTTCTGGATCTTCAGCATATTGGGGATCTCAAGGATCTCCTCGTACTTTGCGTAGGACTTACGCATGGTCTTGCCGAACATTGCGTCCTTGACCATATGGATCATCACAGCCTTTCTTTCGGCTTTCGCCGGAATGATGTGTTGCTTACGCATTTTTTGATACGCACGGCGCGGTTGTAAGTTTTATTTATTTCCCTACTTGACAGCCACGCCAATCTGTGTTACTATGTCCCCGTTGGTTAAGATGGCGCAGAAGGGCATACTAACACACTATTGAAAACCCATTATACACTATCCATAACCGTTTGTCAATGGATTTTTCAAAAAATTCTCGAGGCTTTTGCCTCGTTTTTTTTATTGTTTTCAAGCATTTTAACGGCCTCCGGGGATTCTGCTCCCGAAGGCCGTTTTTTATTGACGAACGCATTTACAATATATTATAATAGTGGTAAAAGTGACCCACAAAAAATTTTTCAAAATTTTTTATTTTTCGTGTCTTATTTTGCCCTTCTCATTCGTCATATTTAGTGTAAGGGAAAAATCAATTGACAGGAGGTCTCACCCTATGAAAAAATATGGTTATTTACCGATTTTGTTGCTTGCTGTTTTCCTGATGCTTTGCGCCTGCGCGCAGAATGTGACGGATCCGCCGAAAACAACGCCCTCAAGCTCTTCTGTGCAGCTTAATTCCAAACCTGCAACCAAGCCTACATCTATACCGACGATCATCCCCACCGTGGTGACCCAGCCCACTACCGCGCCGATTGTGCCTACCACAAAACCCACCACGGCACCGACTACTGTACCCACGCAGCCTACGAGCGCACCCACCAAGCCCACTACCCCGCCGTACACCAGACCTCTGAATCTGGATTGGGTGACAGACCGGGAAATCATCCCCTTCGAAGAGCGTTTTACAGAGGATGTGCCCTACAACAATTCTCGCTATTGGCTAGATGAGTACGATGAGATTGAGGGTTATCACGGCTACGGTCAATATTACTTTTACGGGCCTTACATTAGTGTGCAATACGGATCGCTTAGGGCAGCAGAAATCGTCTGGAAACACAGTATGGAAACAGAGTTCATCTATGAGGTCCCCACGGACCACAAGTTTTTACTTGCGTTTAACGAAATCACCGCCGACGGTCGCTGGGCATATATGACCAATGGGCAGGAGTTGATCAGGCTGGAACTGCTCACCGGTGAGATCACCACGCTGGCAACAAGAAACGAGGGTGACATTCGCTGGGATATAAAGGCCTGCGGTAAGGATACTGTGTGCATTTTCCAGCTGGATGCAGATCGAAATCTGCGTGTTTTCTACCGTGACCTCCACTCCGAGGCAGAGAAAGCCCTTTACGAGGGAGTTCTTCCCAGTGTACCCACAGATGCGGATAATCTGAAATTCTACGCACCCACCACTACCCAAGGTCAGGCATACTGGCAAATGCTGAACCCCGCCTACTATGAGGCTTATCTGCATGAGCTGAACGACCCCAATAGCACCCTGAAAAATGCCGCAGATTTCCCCAAGGCTGTTCAGGATCACTACAATATCCCTATGCTTGTACGGTATTTCTGTGATTTCAACACTGGTACACTCACCGTGGATTTTGGTCTCTATGACACCTGCTGGAACACCGCAGACTGCCAGCACGACCACTGGAATTACGAAAACACCCGGGAAGAAATCCCCACTGTTCTGGATGTCCCCCCCGTGGAGGTTCCCAATTTCCACAAACCCACAGGTGAATCCCCCTGGGATGATATAGACACAATGGATGCATGGGTTTACAGTGATTTCGGCTATGGTCGCCCCTATTTTGCACTGGATGATCCTATACGGCTGGTTGCAGACATTCCCGTTACGGAAATAGAACTGTCACCGGAGGCGATTTACTGCATCACAACAGAAGGAACAATTCTCCAGTTTACTTACAGAAGCAAGGACTACATTACGGTCTATTCTTCTGAAAACGAGCTGCGCGGATTGTACAATCGGGGCAATTATGTGTATTTCATCGATGGCGACACCGTCATCTGTATCGATGAAACCAACGGCACCTGGAGGCCCATTTTGCAGACCACTTCGGATGATATCCAACTCTCTTGGGACCGCAATCACCGGGATATGCTGGTTGTCATCGTTCGTCAGGGTATGTACTACCAAAAATATCTGTTCAATCCCCAAACCAACGAATTGACCGCATTATCTTAACAAGCACAAACCCTCCCACCAAAAGTGGGAGGGTTGTTATCTTGGTTGATTTTATAGGGCCGAATAACCGTGGCAGTTAATGAGCGCCTCCAGCCGCACGCCCCGCTTGCAGAAGGGGCATTCCCGGGCATCATAGCTCTGGTAATCGGGAATATCGCTGACGCTGTAGACAGAGCGCACCGGATAGCCATCCACCTCATCCACCGCGCGGTAGATTGCCGCAACACCGGCCACATAACCGCCATAGTAAGTAATGGCCTCAATGGCCCGACGGGCTGTCACACCGGTGGTGCAGGATGCCATCAGCACCATAACATGCTTGCCCTTGACCATATTCTGGATATTGTCCCGCAGCAGGATCATGGACTGGTTGTTCATTTCCGGCTCGATGACATAGATGGTCTGGTGGGCATTCAGGGTGCGGAAGCCGGTTTTTGTCAGTTCTTCTGCTACCCAGCCGCCCAGCATTGCGGTGCCGTCCAGACAGATGATGGTATCCACGGGGGTGTTGTTGATGAAATGGCTCACCAGTTCCCGGGCAGTTTCCTTGGCCTCGCTCAAGCGGGTCTTGTTGTATGTAATATCAATATAATAATTGATATGGCTGTGATTGGTTGCAAAGTGGCCGGGTGCCACACGAAGGGGAACCTTTCCGTAACGAATGGGAAGCTGAGATAATTGAATCATGGTATTTTCCTCCTGATTGGTTGATAAAAAGAAAAGCGTTTTCTTCCCGGCTTACAGCGTTTTGCCGGGCACTCGAAAACGCTTTTTTTCATTATACCCCGAAAGGATATTTGATTGCAAGAAAAATTTTTCCGTTAAGACTTATAAAAATTGTCCTTTAATCTTGTGCATTTTGCCGTTTCCGCAGTTTCTCTTCTTCCGCGAGAAACTGTCTGGCAATGATGTCGCAGATTTGTCGCCGACGGATCATCTGATGCACCTTGTCAAAGCTTGCCCATTGAACTGCATCCGTTTCTCCGGGAAGAAGAACGATCTCTTCAATGGGTACTTGTGTTTTCAGACAATAATGATCGTAAAAATAGTGATGATCCCGGTTGCTGCTGAGAAGCTCAAACTCCGCTTCTTCCGCCCGAATGCCGGTCTCCTCAAAAAGCTCCCGTGTGATTGCCTGCAGGCTCGTCTCCCCTGCCTGAGCCGCACCGCCGGGATTCTCCCAAGTGCCGGCGAAGCTCTTTTGGGGTGCCCGTCGGGTCAAAAGGAGCTTGCCTTTGCCATCATATACCCACACGCAAACCACCAAGCCGTATTCCCCCGGTCCCCACTTGCTGCCCCGGCGATGGATGCGGCCGGTCAGGTTGCGGTCTGCATCGTAAATATCATTCCATTCCAATGCCGGCCACCTCCGTTTTCCGGCATTTCGCCGCAAATTTGCGGTACACAAATACCAATAGGATCAGCTCTGTCACAAAGGTCAGCACCCACGAAATGGGATAGGACACAAACAGCCAATCGGGCGTATGGAACTGCGGGATCTGGAACACAGTTTCCACCCACAGAATCCGAAAACCGCAAACACCCAGCACCGACACAACCATCGGTGAGACCGACGCGCCCAAGCCGCGCAAAGTGCCGCTTGCCACCTCGTGCAGACCCAGCAGGAAATATGGCAGCACCAAAAAGGCCAGCCGCTCCACGCCATAGACAATGGACTGGGGCGAGTCGGTGATGTAGATAGCCAGCAGATATGGCGAGAATACATAGACCAGTGCGCCCAGGGTGATCCCCACCACCGTCACGCTGACCATACAAATCCCGGCAATCTTCTTAATACGCGCATACTGTCCCGCGCCGGCATTCTGCCCGGTGAAGTTCAACGCTGTCTGCATAAAGGCGTTCATACACGCATACACAAAGCCCTCGATGTTGCTCGCTGCCGAGCTTCCGGAGAGAAATACATCACCAAAGGTATTGATAGAGGACTGAATCACCACATTGGAAATGGAAAACAACGAGCTCTGAATACCTGCCGGCAGGCCCTTGGCAACGATCTGCAGCAGTTGACGCTTATAAAAACGCAGCTTTTTCAGATACAGCCGGCTTGCATCCGTGCGGCGCATCAGGGCAATGACCACCAAAACGGCGGAAACGCCTTGGGAAATGGTCGTCGCCAGCGCAACGCCTGCCACATTCATCTGGAAAAGCGTGACAAAAATCACATTCAGCACCACATTGATCACTCCTGCAATGGTCAGGAAAATCAGGGGGCTTTTGGTATCTCCCGCCGCACGCAAAAGCGCAGCGGAGAAATTATAGACCATATTAAAGGTCATACCGGCAAAATACACCTGCATGTACAAGGTGGAGAGGGGCAGCACCTCAGGTGGCGTATCCATCCAGGTCAAAAAAGTTTCCGCTAAACTGATACCCACGATCGTCAGAATCACGCCGCTGATGACAGCCATCGGCAGGGCGGTATGTACGGTGCGGTGCATTGCCTTTTCGTCCCGGCTGCCGATGGCGTGGGCCATACTGACGCCCGCGCCCACGGAAAGGCCGATGAAAAGATTCACCACCAGATTGGTAATGGAACTGGTGGCTCCTACCGCTGCCACGGACTGGCTGCCGCAGAAACGGCCAACCACCACAAGGTCAGCCGCATTGAAAAGCAGCTGCAGCAAACTGGTCAGAATAATCGGAACGGTATAGGCAACAATACTGGGAAAAATCGGTCCCTGGAGCATACTTTGCTGATGTTTTTTCATTGCTCTGACCTCCTCTGTTTCTCTTGTCCTTTATTATAAACCCCTTTGCGGAAATTGCAAGCTACTTTGCAATTTTTCCCCTTCCCTGCGACAAAAAATGCGCCCGGCTCTTGCGAGCCGGGCGCATTTTGGGGGTAATTACTTGGTTTGCATATCGTAGATGACCTTGACAGAATCACCGTACTTCATCATTGCCACAACAACATCGTTGTAGGTGCCGCCCTTCAGAGAATGGGCGTAATCCTTGACGCTCAGGCCGTAGGTCTGAGAAACGGCATTGCCGTCTGCATCGTACAGCGTGATGTAGTGACTCTCGCGCATATTGTAGGATGCCACGAAAATCTTGACCACAGTCCAGCCATACGCTGCAAAGCTCTCAGCATCCACTACAACCTTGGCATCTG
>SVLL01000046.1 GCA_015067935.1 Oscillospiraceae bacterium
GTGTGTGTCAACAGCTATCTATTTCGCAGTTGGCAGAATAGAATTACGCGTTTACGTGTTACGCGAGGAACAGAGGGCTATGCCCGCATATGAAGAACCCCCGGTTTCACCGGGGGGTTCCTTTTTTTGGCTTTTAATTGGGAGGTGTGTCGGGTGCGGCGGGGGGAGCCTGTTCCCATTGCTCAATGTCACCGTTGGCATACTGTCGGGTGCAGCGCAGCGTGATGAGCTGCCCGTTTTCGTAAATATACTCTGAAGTGGTGACATTATTCTCGGCATCGGTGGCGACCGTTTTCAGCAGCCGGTTGCCTTCGTAAATGTATAGGGTATGCAATGTTTTGTAGAGGCTATTGGGATAGAAGGTTTCCAAGGGCAGGCCTGCCTCGGTATAGAGGGCATAGGAAATCAATTCTCCATTGCGATCGTAAGTATGACTGGAAATGGGGATTTCCATAGAAGAGCCGTCCTGATAATAACGGTATACGCTTATCGTGCGCCTGTCACAGTACAAACCATCCACCTTGTCAACCACGAAGTAGGAGGTTGTGGAGGTCCGAATGTCTCCGTTCCACTGAACAGTCGTCTCGGTGTAGCTGCCGTCAGCGGATTTGTGGATAGAATAGCTAATGTGTCCCTGTGCATCGAACTCGGTTCGGCTGGAGGAACCGTTACTGTCCTGCTCGTACCAGTATAGGGAGTTGCCGTCCGGATCGTATACCCGATCACAATAGCCACCGCCATAGTAATATGAGGTGTATTTGATCTGGGTGTCTGTTAAAGTGAAGCTTTGGTACTGCTCACCACTGGAGAAGGTATACAGCAGTTGTAAAGGCAGAGAGGTACTGCCGGAAAGCTCCATAGTATCGATCCAGCGGCGGATATCCTTTACGGCTTTTCCGTCCAGCAGAGCATCCCACATTTCGCACTCTGCTTTCGTAAGATAGTAATCCTGCTGCCATTGGCTGTCTTCAAGGTTATCCCAAACATATTCCCGGATAGCAGCAATGGTGCTGCGAGACAAGGTTTGCAAATCCACATCCAGATAATAGCGGTCAAATGTGACTTTAAACTTGCCATCTGCACCGGGCTGATAGGCACCGATATAATAATAGTTTCGATAGTAAGTCAACAGACTGTTGGCGGAATAGGCGATCGGACCCAGATCAAAGGCGGATGTCTCCTGCACTTTTTGTTTGTGCCAAACTGTGCAGATGCCGGTATCTGCATTCAGAGAAATTTCATAGGCATCCAAACCGAGAGCAAAGGAAAACTTTTGTCCCGCGTTGTGCACAGCCATAAAATCCTCCCGGTAATCCTTCTCGTCCTCACCGGGGTCGGGGTTTGGCGAGGGCTTCGGGGCAGGTCCCGTCGAAGGTGCGGTCGGAGAAGTGGGGGCGGAAGCGGGCGGTGTTGTGCCCGGAACGGATGCAGCAGGTGGCGTTGAACCCGGAACGGATGTGCCGGGAGCAGATGAGGCCGGAACGGAGGTACCGGGAACAGAAACGCCCGGGGCGGACGAACCGGGTACGGAAGAATCCGGGATCGAAGAAGATGGGAGTGTGGGAAAATCCCTGTCGTCGGGCAATTCACAGGCTGCCAGCCCGGCAATTATCAGTAAACACAACAGTAAAGCCAGTAATCTTTTCACAAGAACCCCTCCTTTTGTGTTCATTATAGCGGATTTGACAGAAAATACAAGCCTTGGTGAAAGATTAACGCCCTGCGGCAGCAGCCGCAGGGCGTGATACTCAGATTTCCAAGCTGTCGATGATTTCCCGGAGCTTCTTTGCACTGGCGCGCATTTTCTCTGTTTCCTCGGCGGTCAGAGGGGAGATAATCTTGGTGTGGACGCCGTTATTGCCCACCAAAGCCAAGGTGGAAAGGGCCACATCCTCTACGCCGTATTCACCGTGCATCACAGTGGAAACGGTCAATGCTGTGCCGCTGCCGTTTAAGATGCACTTGCAGATGTGGCACACGGAAATGGCCACCGCATAGAAGGTCGCACCCTTGCTCTGGATGACCTTGGCACCGGATTGCTTGACGAAATCCTCCACAGCCTGATGATCCTCTGCGTTCCAGCGGATGCGGTCGCTGATGCAAACATTGTTCTTGTAATCGTCAATTTTGTTATTGGCGATGGTGGCCAAGGACCAGGGGACAAACGCACTGTCGCCATGCTCGCCATACACATGGGCGTGGACATTTTTCGGGCTGATGTGGAACCGCTTTGCCAGCTCGGATTGCAGACGGCTGGTATCCAGCACCGTGCCGGAGCCCAAAATGCGGTTTTCCGGAATGCCGGAAATCTTGGTAAACACATAGGTCAGAATATCCACCGGATTGGAAACCAGCACATAGATGGCATCCGGTGCGTATTTAACGATCTTGGGAGCAATGTCCTTAAGGATGTTCACATTGGTCTGGGCAAGCTCCAGACGGGTTTGACCGGGCTTGCGGGGAACACCGGAAGTGATAATGACGATCTGAGAACCGGCGGCATCCTCGTAATCACCGGGGCGAATGATGGCAGGGGAGCAGAAGGGTGCGCCCTGATAAATATCCAACGCCTCGCCCATGGCCTTTTGCTTATTGATGTCGATGAGCACCACTTCACTGGCAATGCCCTGCACCATAATGTCGTTGGTGATGGCGGAGCCGACAGAGCCGGCACCGATAACGGTGATTTTGGTTGACATAATATTACCTCCTATGCTTGAAAACAAATAAGTATTTTTGTATCGATTAAATTATACGGACTTTGTGCGAAAATGTCAATAGCCGAAATTTACTTTTGTTAAAACTGCGAAAAACAGTTGCACCTTCGGTTTTCTTTTGATATAATATGCAATACAAACATTGTAATTTGGATAGTATACCTATTTTACGGAGGTGTTACAGATGAATAAAAAGCTTGGACGGCTTCTTTGGCCCGGATTATGGGCATATTTCGCTGTTATGGTGGCCTTTGTCGCGGCTGCCGTTGCCACCGGAAACTACCTGCTGGCGTTGGCTGAGGGCGCATTGACCGCGTTGACGGGTGTCTACTATGTGGTCTGCCGCGTGAATCGCCGCCGGGAGATCCAGCAGTATGTAAAAACCGCCTTCAATGCCGCCGGCGTGCCCGGCGGTGCAGAGGTGCCGTTGGCGATGGTGCTGATCCGGTTGGGGGATGGGAGTGTCCTCTGGACCAATGATTCCTTTGATACCATTACCGGCTATCAGGATAAGTACCTTCACCAAAGATTGGAAACGGTGCTGCCCGGTCTGGCATTGAACTGGCTGACCTCCGGCAAGACCGAGTATCCCTATGATATGACCATTGGCAGCCGCCGGTACCGGGTGTACGGTACAGTTCTGCGTGGGGATGATCCGGACGCCACTGCGATGGCAATGCTTTATCTGAGTGATATGACTGAGATGTATCTGGTGCGGGATGAATATATCCGCTCCCGTCCTGTGGTCAGCGTTATTTTGGTGGACAACTACGAGGAATTGACCAAGAATATGACGGAAAGCGGTATTTCCAGCCTGAACGCCCGCATTAACGAGGTGATTACCCAGTGGGCGGAGGAGTATCACGGTCTGCTGCGCCGCTTGGAACGCAATCGCTTCCTGCTGGTGATGGAAAAGCACGATCTGGACCGGGCCGTCGACGGTAAATTCCCGGTGCTGGAGGAAATCCATCAGGTGGAAAACCCCACCGGTCTGCAGACCTCCATCTCCATCGGTATCGGTGTGGATGGGGAGAGTTTCGAGGAAAGCTATGATTTTGCTGCGCTGGCTCTGGAAATGTCTCTGAGCCGCGGCGGCGATCAGGCGGTTATCAAAAACCGCTTTGACTTTACCTTTATTGGTGGCCGCAACAAGGAAAGCGACCATCGTAATAAGGTCCGCTCCCGTGTGACCGCCAATTCCCTGATGGAACTGATCGGTCAGAGCGAGCGCGTTTTTGTGATGGGTCACAAAAATGCGGATCTGGACTCCGTGGGTGCGGCAATGGGTATTGCCTGTATGTGCCGGAAGAAGGGTAAGCAGGTCAACATTGTGCTGGATCTGGAACACAATGTGGCAGAAAAGCTGGTGGAAGAGATTCGTGCCGTTCCGGAATACAAGGACATTTTCATTTCCGGTCAGGAAGCTCTTTACCACAGCAATATGCACAGCGTGCTGGTGGTTGTGGATACCAACCACCCCGGTCAGGTGGAAAGCCAGGCATTGCTGGAGTCCATCACCAAGGTGTGTGTGGTGGATCACCACCGCAGAGCCGCGGCCTATATCAACCCTGTGGTTGTGAATCTCCACGAGCCCTATGCCTCCTCTGCTTCTGAGCTGGTGACGGAGCTGCTGCAGTATGCGGTGGAAAGAGCGGATGTGCTGCCCATCGAGGCCAAGAGCCTGATGGCAGGTATCTTCCTTGATACCAAGAGCTTCAATGTCCGTACCGGTGAGCGTACCTTTGAGGCGGCAGCGGTGCTGCGGCAATGGGGTGCGGATACGGTGGAGGTCAAGAAGCTGCTGCAGAATGACTTCCAAGACACTATGAGCAAGTATCAGATCATCAAGTCCGCAAGACTTTACCGGCAGGAAATCGCCATTGCGGCCCTGACGACCACAACCTCCCGAGCATTGGCTGCCCAATCGGCGGATGAACTGCTGAATATTTCCGGCATCACGACCTCCTTCGTCCTTTACCCGGATGGGGATCAGGTTATGGTTTCCGCCCGTTCTATCGGTGATGCCAATGTGCAGGTGATTTTGGAGCCTCTGGGCGGTGGAGGAAACACAGCCACGGCAGGTGCTCAGCTGAAGGATTGTACCGTTAAGGAAGCTCTGGACAGACTGGTTGCATCCATTGACAAATTCTATGAAGAATAATAGGAGTAAATAGTATGAAAGTAATTCTGTTACAAGATGTGAAGGGAAAGGGCAAGAAGGGCCAGATGATTGAAGTTTCCGATGGCTACGCCCGTAACTTTATGCTGCCCAAGAAGCTGGCTATCGAGGCAACTGCCGATGCCATCAATACCATGCGTATGAACGATAAGGCCACGCAGGAGCGCATCGCCAAGGAAAAGGCCGAGGCACTGGCCATTTCCAAGCAGCTGCGTGAGCTGACGCTGGTGGTCACCGCCAAGGGCGGCGGCGCCGGCCGTCTGTTCGGCTCTGTGACCAATCAGGAAATTGCCGATGCCCTGAAGGCAAAGGCCGGCATTACGCTGGACAAGCGTAAGATCGTAATTGCCGAGTCCATCAAATCTGTGGGCACCTACACCGTTACCTGCAAGCTGGGCTATGAGATTTCCGCGCCTCTGACGGTAAAGATCGAAGAGGCATAAACCCACCTGCCTCTCCCACTGGGAGAGGTGCCAAAAATCTTTGATTTTTGACGGAGAGGGTATTTTGAGAATTGCCCTCTCTGTCAGCTTGTTCGGCTGACAGCTCCCCCAAGGGGAGAGCCTGAGGACGGTCAGTTATGAGAGAAAAAGAGAAAGGATAGAGAGCTATGGATGAACAACTGTTGGCACTGCAGCAGCCCCACGATCTGGACGCGGAACAGGCAGTGCTGGGTTCCATTCTCATCGATAGCCGCTGCATTACCGAGATCATCGGTGTGGTGCAGCCGGAGGATTTTTATCTTCAGCAGAACCGGGAGATCTATGAGGTGATCTACTCCATGTTCAATATGGCGCAGGCCATTGACCCGGTTACGGTGCTGGATAAAATGCGGGAAGCCGGTATCTACCGGGATAACTCCCGTGACTATATTATGCAGCTGATGGAGATTACTCCCACAGCCGCAAATGCCACCCGGTATGCCAATATTGTCCGGGAACAGGCAATGCTGCGCAGCTTGTCTCAGGCCGGTACGGATATTACCAAAATGGTGCAGGAGCAGAAGGGGACACCTGCAGAAATGCTGGAGTCCGCAGAAAAAAAGATCTATGCCCTGCGCAAAGGCGAACGGCAGGATACGCTGGAGCATATCGGTACGATTCTCCACAAGGTCTATGACCATTTGAACGAGCTGGCCCAATCTGATTCCGCCATCCCCGGTCTTTCCACCGGCCTGCGGGATCTGGACAGCAAGATCAACGGTCTGAACAAGGGCAATCTGCTGCTGGTGGCTGCCCGCCCGGCTATGGGTAAGACCTCGTTTGCCCTGAACATCGGCCTGAATGTGGCAAAGAAATATAACAAGACCGTTGCGTTTTTCTCCTTGGAAATGTCCCGGGAGGAGCTGGCAATGCGCCTTCTGTCCAGCGAGAGCTTTGTGGACAGTCAGAAGATGGCGACCGGTAAGCTGACTGAAGAAGAATGGGTCAAAATCGGTATGGCGTCTTCCGCTTTGAGCCAGACGGACATCCGTGTGGATGACAATGGCGGCATCACTGTGGCGGAAATGAATGCCAAGCTCCGCCGATTGGATAATCTGGGACTGGTCATCATCGACTATCTGCAGCTGATGCAGGGCTCCGGCTACAGCAAGAGCAACGATAACCGCGTGCAGGTGGTCAGCGATATTTCCCGTTCGCTGAAGGTGATGGCAAAGGATCTGGGTGTGCCGGTTATTTGCCTGAGCCAGCTGAACCGTGCAGCGGAAAGCCGCTCCGACAAGCGTCCCATGCTGTCGGACCTGCGGGAATCCGGCTCTATCGAGCAGGATGCCGACTGCGTAATGATGCTATACCGCGACGATTACTACAACAAGGAAAGCGAAAAGCGCAATGTGGCAGAATGTATCGTTGCCAAGAACCGTCACGGCGAAATCGGTACTGTGGAGCTGCAGTGGCTGCCTCAGTACACCACTTTTGCAGACAGGGAGTGGAAGCATGCTGAATAAGCTGCTGAAGCAGATCAGACAATATGAAATGCTGCAGCCGGGCAATCGGGTAGTCTGTGCCGTTTCCGGCGGTGCGGACTCGGTGGCCTTGCTGTTTGGAATGTACCTTTTACGGGAAAAATTGGGTATCCGCTTGGCGGCTGCCCATTTTAACCATCAGCTTCGGGGCGCGGAATCGGACCGGGATGAGGAATTTGTCCGCACGCTTTGCGACCGCTTTGACATCCCCCTGACCGTAGGGAAGGGGCAGATCGTGCCCGGTAAAAAGGGCTTGGAGGCTGCTGCCAGAGAGGCGCGCTACGGCTTTTTTGCCACCTTGGAAGGAAAAATCGCCACCGCCCATACGGCAGATGACAATGCGGAAACGGTGCTGATGCATCTGGTTCGGGGTACGGGTCTGCGGGGCTTGGGCGGCATCAGCCCGGTGAACGGAAATGTCATCCGCCCGATGCTGACGGTGACCCGTCAGGAGGTGCTGGATTTCCTGCAGGCGTATTGCCTCAGCTTCGTGGAGGACAGCTCCAATGACACGGATGCATTTCTTCGCAACCGTCTGCGCCATCGGGTAATGCCGGTTTTGAAGGAGGAAAATCCCCGCCTTTCGGAGAATTTGTCCGAAATGGCTATGCAGCTGCGGCTGGATGCCGAAGCCTTGGAAAATGAAAACACCCTTCCTGACATTCCTACTCTGCAAGCTATGCACCCGGCTCTTCGCAGCCGCGCCGTCCAACGGTTTTTGCAGAGAATTGGCGTACCGGAGCCGGAACGGAGTCATATCCGTGCGGTGGAGGCTCTGATTTTCTCGGAAAAACCCTCTGCCCGAGCAGATTTGCCCGGCGGTGTAACGGTGGGCAGGGAATATGACCGACTTGCGGTTTTGCCCCATCAGGGCACGCCTGAGGAAGTGACCTTGCAGCCGGGAAACTGCGAGATTCTGTCTTCGTGGGGTGTGAAGGTTTCGTATGTGCCCGCAGAGGAAATGATCAATACAAAAGACATTTTTACGGTCAATGCCCGGGGGCCAATCGTTTTGCGCCCCAGAGGGGCAGGGGACAGCATCCGCCTCAACGCAGGCACCTGCACCCTGAAAAAACTCTTTATTGACCGGAAAATTCCCGCCCATCAACGAGCACATATTCCTGTGCTGGCAGATGAACGGGGCGTATTGGGTGTTATGGGCATTGGTGCGAATGTGGACCGCTTGGCAAAAGAACTTCCGGCAATGCAAATCCGGCTGGAAAGACTGAAATAACAAAGAAAGGGAGACTTTGTAATGGAAAGAAATATTCAGGAGGTCTTGCTGACCGAAGCACAGATCAAAGACCGGATCGCAGAGCTGGGAGAAATCCTCTCTGCCGAGTACCGGGATAAAAACCCTATTATTATCGGTGTAATGAAGGGTGTTGTGGTGTTTTATGCAGATATGATCCGTAAAATCGCCGTCCCATGCGAGATGGATTTTATGTGGATTTCTTCTTACGAGGGGACAGATTCCACCGGTTCCGTCATTGTCAAACGGGATGTTTCTGCAGAAATCAAGGGACGCCATGTGCTGATTTTGGAAGATATTTTTGATACGGGCAACTCCCTGTCCTTTGTTTATGACCATCTGATGGCAAAGGAGCCTGCATCTTTAAAGATCTGCACATTACTGGATAAGCCCTCCCGAAGAAAGCCGGGCGTGACCCTGAAGGCAGATTATGTGGGCTTTACCATTCCTAATGCCTTTGTGGTGGGCTATGGACTTGACTACAATGAATATTACCGGAACTTGCCCTATGTGGGCATTTTAAAGCCGGAAGCATATACTTAATTTTACAAGGAGCGACACATTGAAAAAACGAAGATTTTTATCCCTGCCCATTTATCTGCTGGTGCTGATTCTGGTTTTTAGTGTCATCATGGCGGTATTTGGCAATTTTACGGACGATCTGACCTATTCCCAGATTCTGGAGCTGTTTGAAAAAGAGCAGGTCAAGGGCTTTGTTGTGGAGGAAAATAAAATCCATCTGGAACTCCATACGCCCTATGAGGGCAAGGAGCGTCTTGTCTGCAATCTGGCAGATCCCGGTGCTTTCCGTCAGGAAATGCAGGAGACCTTTGCGGTGCAGAGCAGCTGCGGTGTGCTGGAAAGCTATGATTTTATCCCGGAGGGTAAGCCCTCTCCCTATGATTGGATCCTGCCCCTCTTGATCGTCGGCGCGGTGCTGGTGATTATTTGGGTTTTGCTGATGAGCCGGGCCAATGCCAACAATCAGATGACGGCCTTCGGCAAGGCCCGCACCATTCTCGGCATTCCCGACAAGGATAAGGTCACCTTTGCGGATGTAGCCGGTGCAGACGAGGAGAAGGAGGAGCTGCAGGAGGTTGTGGATTTCCTGCGCAACCCCCAAAAATTCAAGGAAATCGGTGCCCGGATTCCCCACGGCTTGCTGTTGGTGGGCCCTCCCGGTACCGGTAAGACATTGCTGGCCCGTGCGGTGGCCGGTGAGGCGGATGTGCAGTTTCTGTCCATTTCCGGCTCTGATTTCGTGGAGCTGTATGTGGGCGTAGGCGCAAGCCGTGTCCGCGATTTGTTCGATCAGGCCAAGAAAGTGGCACCTGCCATCATTTTCATCGACGAAATTGATGCGGTGGGCCGCAAGCGCGGCTCCGGCTTGGGCGGCGGTCACGATGAAAAGGAGCAGACCCTGAACCAGCTGCTGGTGGAGATGGACGGCTTTGCCAAGAACGAAGGTGTTATTGTGCTTGCTGCCACCAACCGGCCCGATATTCTGGATCCGGCTCTGCTGCGTCCCGGCCGTTTTGACCGGCAGATCCATGTGGGCGTGCCGGACATCAAGGGCCGTGAGGATATTTTGAAGGTCCACTCCAAGGGGAAACGGCTGGATGAAAGCGTAGACCTGAAATTGGTCGCCCGGTCCACTGTGGGCTTTACCGGTGCTGATCTGAGCAATCTGATGAACGAGGCAGCCATCCGGGCAGCCCGGGATAACCGTAAGGTGCTGACCATGGAGGACCTGAACGAGGCAATGATGAAAATCCTTGCCGGTCCTGAAAAGCGCAGCCGTGTGCGCCATCGTAAGGATTTGAAGGAAACGGCAATTCACGAGGCTGGCCACGCTGTGGCAATGTACCATCTGCCCACCCAAGACCCGGTGCTGCAGATCACCATCGTGCCCCGGGGCAACAGTCTGGGTGCAACCTGGCATATCCCCCGTGACGATGCATTCAATCTGACCCGGAATCAGATGTACGAACAGATCGTGGGCCTGCTGGGCGGTCGTGTGGCTGAGGCACTGTTCCTGGGAGATATTTCCGTGGGTGCTTCCAATGACATTGATCGTGTAACCAAGCTGGCCCGGGATATGGTGGCCCGCTACGGTATGTGTGAAGAGCTGGGTACTGTGAGCTATCTGGACGGCGGAGAAGTCTTCATCGGCCGTGATTACCAGACCACCAAGAGCTACTCTGAAAAGGTGGCGGGTACCATCGATGATCAGGTGAAGATTCTGGTGGACAAGGCCTATGCCCAATGTGCTGAGATTTTGAAGGCTAATGAGGACAAAATCAAGGCAATCACTGATTTCCTGCTGGAGCACGAAACAATGACGGGCAGCCAGTTTGCCGACTGTATGGAAGGCAGACCCATCGGCGAAGCCACACCCGTATCCCTCTTTGATGCCCACAAGGACGAAGAATAAAAAACATCCACCGACCAAGGTCGGTGGATGTTTTTTGCTTAATTTGCCGGTTGATATTTAGAACCGAAAGTGATGGTTAAATCGATCACCTGTCGGTTGCGAAGCACCTGAATGGTTGCGGTTTCATCAGGCTCAAAGTTCCGCAGGACCTTGCTGAGCTGAGCAAGCTCGGAGGTCTCGTAGTCACCTACGGCCAGAATCACATCGCCCTTTTTCAGGCCCGCCTTGGCGGCAGGGGAGTCAGCCTCCACGCTGTACACATAAACACCCACACCGTCCGCAGCATCTGTGACCTGCACACCCAGATAGGGAGCGGAGATGTAGCCATCCTCCAACAGCTCGTTGATCATATCCGCCACATCATCGATGGGAATGGCAAAGCTGATGCCTTCTACAGCCTCGTCAGCGTATTTTGCGGTGGTGATGCCGATGACCTCGCCCTTCATATTGAACAGGGGACCGCCGGAGTTGCCGGGGTTGATGGCGGCATCGGTCTGGAGCATATTGATGATGGAACCCTCAATGGTCACATCCCGGTCCTTGACGCTGATGTAGCCAACGGTCAAGGAGTTGGTGATTTCACCCAAGGGATTGCCGATGGCAACTACCTGATCGCCTACAATGAGGTCATCGCTGGAGCCGAGCTTTACGGGTGTCCAGCCGGATGTCTCCACCTTGATCAGGGCAAAATCGTTTTGCTCGTCATAACCTACCACAGTTGCAGGATATTCATCCTCGTTGTTGGTAATGACCGTCAGGGTGGTGGCACCTTCAATTACATGGTAATTGGTGACGATGTAGCCATCCTCAGAAATCACAAAGCCGGAGCCGGCAGAAGCAGTTTCGGTGGTTTGACCGAAGATATTGGTTGTTACACCCTGATTGGCGATGGCCACCACGCTGTTCCGGTTTTGGGCATGGACCTGACCGGGGGTCAGACCGTCTGTCGGTACGGGAGTACCGGAGATGGAGTTGCCGTTGCCGGTAAAGGAATTGTCCTCAATTTCCTGCTGAAGGGAGAGAATCTTTTGGTTCATCCGGTTGATGACCTGAATCAGCTGATTGGTATCCTGCACATGGCGTTGCGCCATATAATATGCGGTGACACCGCAGCCGGTAACGATCATTGCCACGATCAGGATGGAGGCAAGGCAGGTGAACAAAATTTTCCGATGGCGCGTTCTTTTTCCTTCCTTGGAAACCAAAGCGAGAAAGTCAGAGTCGTCTGTTTCCTCCGGCTGACTTTCTTCCACGGGTTCGTCTGTCATAGACGGGGTATCTTCTGTCGGTGTCTCCTGAGCCGGTGTTTCAGGGGTTTGCGGCGTGTCAGAGAAATTCATTTCGAAGGGGGAATCGGCAAAAGGTGAGTCCTTCAGGGACTCCGGATGGATTCTATCGTTATTTTCCATAGTTTTCCTCCCAGAATCATTTATATACTTTAGAATAAGAAGACGATGTGAATTTAATGTGTACGGAAGAAAAAGCTTTTATAAACAGTTTCCTCCACATTCTACAATATCATACTATTTTTCTATCCTGCCGTCAAGAAAAAAAGACGGCGGCTGTTGCCGCCGCCGGGTTTACTTCTTCCGGAAGGACTTGCAGTCGGTGCACTGGTCCATAGCAGGATTCTGCTCGTGGGTACCCACCAGAATGCGGTCCAGAGAGCAGTAGTTTTCGGAATCGCAGTGGTAAGCGCACTGCTTTACGGTGCATTCAATACACTTATTGGCCTTGCAGTTCATTTTTTGTTCCTCCTTTAATTTGGATTCGGGTTTAGTATGCCCGAAGTGCGGAAAGAAATGCGGGAAATTTTTTCAATTTGTTGCAATTCAAGCATTTAGGTGCTATGATAATAAAAAACGATAAGGAGTTGCTGATTATGGCAAAAATTGCGCCCTCTATTTTATCCGCTGACTTTGCAAATATGGAGCGGGATATTCGCCTTTTGAAGGAAAACGGTGCTGATTGGGTTCACATGGATGTGATGGACGGCATCTTTGTGCCCAATATTTCCTTTGGCTTCCCCCTGATTCAGGCGGTGCGACCGCTTACTGATTTGATTCTGGATGTGCATCTGATGATCGATCGCCCGGTGCGCTATGTGGAGCAGTTTGTCAAGGCCGGTGCTGACTATGTGACCATTCACATTGAAGCCGATCAGCCCCACAATACGCTGGAGGCACTGGAAAAAATCAAGGCACTGGGTTGCAAGGCGGCCATTTCTCTCAAGCCACGCACCCCCGCTGAGGCGGCCATTCCTTACCTGGATAAGGTGGATATGATTCTGGTGATGACTGTGGAACCGGGCTTTGGCGGTCAGAAATTTATGGCAGATATGATTCCCAAACTGAAAAAGCTGCGCCAGATGCTGAATGAGGTGAATCCTTCCTGCATTTTGGAGGTGGACGGCGGCGTGGATGCCAACACCTGTGCCATTTGTAAGGAGAACGGTGCGGAAGTGCTGGTTGCCGGATCTGCCTATTTTAAAGCCGAAGACAAGGCGGCCTTTGTAAAGGTCATTCAGGAGTAATCGGCAATGAAGGCTTGCGTTATTCAACCTCCCTATTCAAGAGATACAGGCTTTTCAGATGCATATTTTACCTATAAGATGCAATTGCTGGATGCCTGCCAAGAGGATGTGGATGTTATCGTTCTGCCGGAGTACAGTGATGTGCCTTGCGCCACAGCGACTCTGGAAGAGACCCTGCTTTATCACAACAAGTATATGGACAGTCTCTTGGAAAAGTGTGTGGCAACCGCGAAAAGATGCAATGCCAATGTATTTGTCAATGCCCTTTCTCAGGAACCTACCGGCTGGCGTAATACCACCTACTGCTTTGACCGGGCGGGACAATTGGTTGGCAAGTATTTTAAAAAGCATTTGCCACCGTTGGAATTGGAGATGGGGTTGGATTGTGACTATACCCTGCAGCCCCAAGAGCCCTATGTGCTGGAGCTGGAGGGCTTGCGCTACGGTTTTTTAACCTGCTATGATTTCTATTTTTACGAGGCTTTTGCCCAAATCGCCCGGGAAAAGGTGGATATTATCATCGGCTGTTCCCTGCAGCGCAGCGACAGCCATGATGCCATCGAAACAATGTGCCGTTTTTTGGCATACAACACCAACGCCTATGTGCTGCGTTCGTCGGTCAGCTTTGATGAGAAAGCAACCGTGTGCGGTGCCAGCATGATTGTTGCACCGGATGGAAAAGTGCTTGCCAATATGGGTGGTCGTTTTGGTATGGCATGCGCAGAGTTTGATCCCCAAAGGAAGTACCTGAAGGCGGCGGGCTACGGGAATCCGGATGCACCTCATTATGAATACATTGAGCAAGGGAGGATGCCTTGGCAATACCGCAACAGTGGAGCTTCTGTTGTTCTGCCTGATCGCCTGATGCCTTATCCCCGCATATGTGCATACGGAGGACTTACTTCTGTTGCACCGGCAGGCAGTATGCCAGCCTTCGGTGCAGCTGTGGCATTGGAGGCAGAGGAGATCGCCTTTGATCTTTGGACCACTGCGGAGGGAGTTTGGGTGTCCGTCATGGACAAAAACCCGGTGTATGACAGTAACGGCTGCGAGGTCTTCGGTGCGTATACCCTTGCGCAGCTACAGCAGGACTTTTATGCCAAATGCGGCGAAAAGCTCCGCGGACTAAAGCTTCCCACTTTCGAGGAAATTTTGCGCAAATTCGCAGGTCGGGTCATTATGAACATCTGTGTCCGGTCTTGGGATACTCAGACGCAAGCTTCCGCGGTTTCGCAAATCGTTGATTTGATCCGCAAGTATGATGCGCAGTCCCATTGTTATATCACAACCCGTAACGAAGCTATGATCCGAAAAATGGCGGAATATGCCCCGGAAATTCCTTGCTGCGTGTGCTGCATAGAGGGCGAGGATCCTGTATCAGCGGTGGATAGAGCCATTGCGTTGGGGGCTTACAAAGTACAGCTGTGCAAGCCGTCTTTAAACAGAGAGTCGGTAACGAAAGCCCACGAACACGGCATTTTGTGTAATGCATATTTGTCCGATGATCCGGAGGAGGTAAAGCGTTTTTTGGAATGGGGTATCGATACGGTGATGACAAGGGATTACCACCGGATCAGCCAAGCTGTAAAAAGATAAAGAAATCCGTGTATTTGCAAGAATACACGGATTGACTTTTTTGGGGTTTCCCTGTATAATATTATGCGGAAATTAAGGGGCGAAATCACTCTGCCCCCATAAGAAAGGAAAATTGCCATGATTTATAGTAGCGAAGTACAACACATGTGCAGCGTTGCCAAGGGCGCATATCACGGTCCTGCTCCCATTCCCGAAGAGGGCAAGTGGGTTCAGGTCAAGGAGATCAAGGATGTCTCCGGTTTTACCCACGGCATCGGCTGGTGTGCCCCTCAGCAGGGTTGCTGCAAGCTGACCCTGAATGTGAAGGAAGGCATCATTGAAGAGGCTCTGGTGGAGACTCTGGGCTGCTCCGGTATGACCCACTCTGCCGCTATGGCTTCTGAAATCCTCATCGGTAAGACTCTGCTGGAGGCTCTGAACACCGACCTGGTGTGCGACGCCATCAACACCGCAATGCGCGAGCTGTTCCTGCAGATCGTTTACGGCCGCAGCCAGTCTGCCTTCTCCGAGGACGGTCTGGCAGTGGGTGCCTCTCTGGAAGACCTGGGTAAGGGCCTGCGCAGCCAGGTGGGCACTATGTTCGCCACCAAGGCAAAGGGTCCCCGTTATCTGGAGATGGCTGAGGGTTATGTTACCCGCATCGCTCTGGATGAGGACAACCTGATCACCGGCTACGAGTTCATCAATCTGGGCAAGATGATGGACTTCATCAAGAAGGGCGACGATGCAAACGAGGCACTGAAGAAGGCAAAGGGCTCCTACGGCCGTTTTGCTGATGCTGCCAAGTATATCGACCCCCGTCACGAATAAGAGGAGGACACGAAAATGGCATTGTTTGAAGGTTACGAAAGAAAAATCGACAAGATCAATGGTGTCCTGGCTCAGTACGGTCTGGCTTCCGTTGAGACTTGCCGCGACATCTGCACCGCTAAGGGCTTTGATCCCTACGAGATCGTCAAGGGCATTCAGCCCATCGCATTCGAGGATGTGGCTTGGGCTTACTGCGTAGGTGCTGCCATCGCCATCCAGAAGGGCGTTAAGAACGCTGCTGAGGCTGCTGAGGCTATCGGCATCGGTCTGCAGGCATTCTGCATCCCCGGCTCCGTTGCTGAGGACCGCAAGGTCGGTCTGGGCCACGGCAATCTGGGCGCAATGCTGCTGCGGGACGAGACCAAGTGCTTCGCTTTCCTGGCAGGTCACGAGTCCTTTGCTGCCGCTGAAGGCGCAATCGGCATCGCCCGTTCCGCCAACAAGGCTCGTAAGGAGCCTCTGCGTGTTATCCTGAACGGTCTGGGCAAGGACGCTGCGCAGATCATCTCCCGTATCAACGGCTTCACCTATGTGCAGACTCAGTTTGATTACTACACCGGTGAGCTGAAGATCGTCAACAAGATCGCTTACTCCAAGGGCGAGCGTGCTGCCGTTAACTGCTACGGCTGTGACGATGTCCGCGAGGGCGTTGCTATTATGCACCACGAGGGCGTGGATGTGTCCATCACCGGTAACTCCACCAACCCCACTCGCTTCCAGCATCCCGTTGCCGGCACTTACAAGAAGGAGTGCATCGAGCAGGGCAAGAAGTACTTCTCCGTTGCTTCCGGCGGCGGCACCGGCCGTACTCTGCACCCCGATAATATGGCTGCAGGTCCCGCTTCTTACGGCCTGACCGATACCATGGGCCGTATGCATGGCGATGCACAGTTCGCAGGTTCTTCCTCCGTCCCTGCCCATGTGGAAATGATGGGCTTCCTGGGCGCAGGCAACAACCCCATGGTCGGCATGACCGTTAGCGTTGCTGTTGCAGTGGAAGAGGCTCTGAAGTAATTATCACTTATGGCAAAGGCTCCCAACCGGGAGCCTTTGTTTTTTTTGTTCCGTTGCACACCGTGCCGGTTTTTTCCGAAGAGAGGCAAAATTGGTGGCCGCCAACAATCCTGCGGATTGCCGTCGGCCACCAATGGACTTTCCACGGGCTAAAAACAGTCCGCCGGACTGTTTTCTTAACGCCCTTTCAAGTCCGTTTCTGCCAAAAAAGTCCGACAGCAAATGCTGTCGGACTTTTTTGGCAGAGAGCAAGCGTTAATATCCGAATTAAATACCGTGTTCTCAATTTGGCTCAAAGAGATCGTCTTTGAGCCGTCTTTATAATTGAAAGTGATGATCACTTTATCGTCGTACAAATATACCGAGTTCACAAAGCTGTCGATCAATCTGCGCTTGTGATCAAGTCGTTTGGTATTCAGCCTGCGAAAACGGTCAAACCAAAAGAGAATCTTCTCCTTAGTGAGCGTCGGTTTGGCCAGTTCTTCTTTGACGATATGAGCTGCAATTTCGTTCTTCTGTTTTTCCAGCTCTTCTAACCGTCCTTTGGTCGATGATGTAATAATTCCTTGCTGAATGGCATTGAGCATATTGTCAATGCCTCTTTGTGCTTCTGCATACTGCTTTTGAAGCAGCGGCAGGACTGTATTGTCCTTACCCTGTAATTCCATTACCCTATCGGCAATTCGTTCAATCAGTTCGTCGTTAAATAATACCTTTTCTGCTTCTGCGAGAACCAGATCCTCGATCCAGTCCTTTCTCACTGT
>SVLL01000047.1 GCA_015067935.1 Oscillospiraceae bacterium
GGGCACATCGATGAAGTCCCTGGTGTCTGCTTTTTACGCCCAGTTTAGGGTGGATGCTGGGGGTTAAGGATCCCGGGCGCGCTCCAATGGCATGGAGCATACGACCCGGTTTCCGTGGAGACCTGGTTTTGTGCGACGAAGAACTGGAACTCCCTTATGGGAAGCCACCTTCGCGTACGGGCCTGGTATGAACCTGCAAAGCGGTGCACAGAATCGTGTTGCTGCGTGCAGCGTAGCCTGCCTTGAGTGAGTATGCTGGGAAAGAGGATCATGCGGCCGGTCACTGTGGCCACAGTGACTGCCGATATCGCCTCTGGAAATCATCCTTGCAAAAGAGGCTAAGATTATGGAGCATTTTGTCGTGGAAAGCACCTAGGCTGTCGTAATGGGGCAGGCAGGGGGCTACAGTACGGACTAAGTGGCAATCGGGTACTTGAGTTGGCAACGCTCAAGCTGGCGGATCAAACGGAAACGGCCTTCTTGGCAACGAGGGGTTCTGCCCGGGGAAAACCAACCCGACCTAAGCCGTAAGATTTATCCTGCCTGCCGCCGTCACTTTTATTACATTTAACGGAGAGAATCCTATGTCTAAGCCTGACCCAAGTCAAGGAAAGAAAGAGCGCAACAAAACCATAAGGTGGGTTGTCACCATTTTTTTGGTGACAATATTTGTGTCTGCAGTTATTTCGATGGTTTCTGAAGAGATCATACAAAAGAGCGGTCTTCTGGTGTCATTTTTGATCCTTCTGGTAATTGTGCTGATCGGTATTATCTTTGACATTGTCGGTGTGGCTGTTACCTCAGCGGACGAATCTCCCTTTCATTCCATGGCCGCAAGAAAAGTGCCCGGTGCTCAGCAGGCGATTCATCTGCTGCGCAATGCCGAGCGTGTCAGTTCCATCTGTAACGATGTGGTTGGCGATATTTGCGGCGTTATTTCCGGCTCTGCAGCGGCGACGATTTCCGCACAGTTGCTGGCAAAATTTAACTTTTCATGGCCTACCCTGATCGCACTGCTTATGTCGGCACTGGTTTCCGGTTTGACTGTGGGCGGCAAGGCCATCGGCAAGACCTTTGCGGTGAATTCTTCCACCAAAATCGTGCACTTTGCCGCTAAAGTCATTGCGTTCTTCTCCGGGAAGAAGGCATTATCCAATAGCAAGAAATAAGGTTGTGACTCATTGTGAGTATTTTGCAAAGAATTAACAGTCATAAGGATCTCGTCCGCTTGAGTGATGCTCAGCGGACGAAACTGTGTGACGAGATCCGCTCCTTTCTCATCGATCGTGTGTCCCGCACCGGAGGTCACCTCGCCTCCAATTTGGGCGTTGTGGAGCTGACCGTTGCCCTTGAGACTGTTTATGATACCCGTTCTGACCGCTTGGTGTTCGATGTTGGTCATCAGTCTTATGTGCATAAGCTGCTGACCGGTCGCCAAGCGGATTTCGACTCTTTGCGGCAATTCGGTGGCATTGCCGGATTCCCCAAGCCGTCGGAAAGTGATACGGATGCTTTTGTTGCCGGTCATGCCTCCAGCTCTGTTTCCATCGCGCTGGGTATGGCACGGGCCAGAACCCTTTTAAAGCAGGACTACGATGTGGTTGCTCTGATCGGTGACGGTGCGGCTACCGGCGGTATGGCTTATGAGGGTATGAACGATGCGGCTGCCAGCGGTGAGCCGCTGCTGATTATCCTCAATGATAATGAAATGTCCATTGACCGGAATGTGGGAGGTATGTCCAGACACCTTTCCAGCCTTCGTACCAAGGAAAAATATTTGGGTATGAAGCAGCAGTACCGGGAGGCAATGAGTAAGCTTCCGGGAGGAAAGGCAATTTACCGGACTACCAGCCAGATCAAGGGATGGGTCAAGCGTTCGGTGCTGCCGACTACTATGTTTGAAAATATGGGCCTTTCCTATCTGGGACCTGTTGACGGCCACGATGTGAATGAGCTGATTCGGGTGATGCGCGTTGCCAAGGAAATGCGTTGCCCTGTGCTGCTTCATGTGTTCACCCAAAAGGGCTGCGGCTATCTGCCTGCAGAGGAAATGCCGTCGCGCTACCACGGCGTAGGTAAATTTGACCCGGAAACCGGCAAGACATTGAGCGGAAAGAGCTATACTTTTTCCGATGCCTTCGGCGATACGATGGTACAGCTGGCAAAGGAAGACAACCGGGTGTGCGCCATCACTGCAGCGATGCCAGGTGGTACGGGCTTGCTGCCATTCAAGGAGCAATTTCCTAAGCGTCTTTTTGATGTGGGTATTGCAGAGGAGCACGCAGCATCTATGGCAGGCGGTCTTGCCAAGCAGGGAATGAAGCCTGTTTTGGCACTCTATTCCACCTTTCTGCAGCGTTCCTTCGACCAGATTATACAGGACATTGCAATGCTGAAGCTCCATGTGGTCGTGGCAGTTGACAGAGCCGGTCTGGTGGGCGAGGACGGGGAGACCCATCACGGTGTATTTGATGTGGGCTTTTTGCGTCAGGTGCCCGGAATGAGCATACTGGCACCTGCAAGCTGTAAGGAGCTGCAGGATATGCTTTTCTGGGCGGTAAAGGAATATGACGGCCCCGTTGCTGTTCGCTATCCCAGAGGCGGTGACGGTATGTTCGGGGAATCCTTGTGGGATCCGGATAAGACGGTTGTCGCGCATCGTGACGGCAAGGCTGCAGCCATCGTCACATATGGCAATTTGGTGAACAATGCACTGTCTGCTGCCGAACGGTTGGCTGCAGAGGGTGTTGATATTTCTGTCGTTCGGTTGACACAGCTGGGTTTCATTGATTTCGAGGAGCTGGAAGATCACCTGCGGGGAATTGAGAATGTTATCATTGCTGAGGATGCATCTGTCGGTATCAGCGAAGCTGTTACTGCTGCGCTCGGCAATCGCCACCACATTTTCCGGCTGAATCTGGGCAGAGGATATGTAAGCCATGGCAGCGTTACAGAGCTTCACAAACAGTACGGTTTGGATTCTGCATCTCTGGCAGCAACAGTAAAAGAGGTACTTCGTAATGAAAATTAAAAAGCGCTTGGATGTTTTACTCACCGAGCAGATGTATGCAGACACCCGTTCAAAGGCGCAGGCCATTATTATGGCCGGTCAGGTCTATGTAAACGGACAGAAGGCCGATAAGCCCGGTGCCGCCTATGAGGAAACCGTGCAGATCGAGGTCCGGGGTGTAACCTGTCCCTATGTGAGCCGCGGCGGTCTGAAGCTGGAAAAGGCATTGCGGGATTTCGGAGTGAAGCCGGAGGGCTTTGTTTGCAGTGATTCCGGAGCCTCCACCGGCGGTTTTACCGATTGCCTGCTCCAGCAGGGTGCAAAGAAGGTTTTTGCCATTGATGTGGGCTACGGTCAGTTGGATTGGAAGATCCGCTCCGATGAGCGTGTGGTGGTTATGGAACGGACCAATATCCGTTATGTAACACCGCAGGATTTGGGTGAGCCGCTGGATCTTTCTGTGATCGATGTGAGCTTTATCTCCCTGAAAATCGTTCTGCCGACAATTAGGACCTTGTTAAAGCCCAACGGTCAGGTGCTTTGCTTGATCAAACCTCAGTTTGAAGCCGGCAAGGAAAAAGTGGGCAAAAAGGGCGTTGTCCGGGAGCCTGAAATCCATCAGGAAGTTTTGGACAGCTTTGTGCAGACCGTAACAGACCTTGGGTTTACTATTCTGGGTCTGACATTCTCTCCGGTAAAAGGTCCGGAAGGTAATATTGAATTTTTGGGTCATCTCACCCTTGAGGACAAGCCCGGCATTACGCCGGATACGGCGGCTGTGGTCCGGGATGCCCATACGACACTGAAGGGGTGACACAATGAAAAAAGTAATTATGACTCCCAACCCTTATCGGGACAAGGATTTTCAAACGGTTCGTGAAGCAGCACGGATTTTGAAGGAAGCCGGTGTAGAGGTCAAGCTGTGCCTGCCCTTCGAAATCGACAGAAGCTACGACCTGCCGAAGGATCTGCGTTTCTACCGTCTGGATCGGGAAATTCAGGATGCGGACCTGATTATCTGCTTTGGTGGCGACGGGACCATTCTCCATATGTCCAAAACCGCAACCCGGGCAGGAATTCCCATCTTGGGTGTGAATATCGGCACAATGGGTTTTATGGCAGAGTTGGAAAGCACGGAGCTGGATCAGCTGAAGCGTCTGGCTACCGGCGACTATACCATTGACAAGCGGATGATGCTGGATGTAACGGTCTATCGTGACCGGGACATCATTTTCCACGACATTTGCCTGAATGATGTTGTCATCACCAAGGGCGCAGTTGCCCGTATTATCCACCTTGCGGTGGAGTGTGACGGGGTTGAAGCCATGGAGTGCGCCGGTGACGGTGTCATTGTTGCCACACCTACCGGTTCGACTGCCTACAGCTTGTCCGCAGGCGGTCCCATTGTAGAACCGACCGCAAAGAATTTTCTGATTACGCCCATTTGCGCCCATGATGTAGGCAGCCGGTGTATGGTCACCTCCGATGAGCGGACAATTTCTGTGAAGTTGATCAGAAATATGCGCAGAAATGCCTATCTGTCTGTTGACGGAGGAAAATCAGTTCGCCTTAATATGGGAGATACATCCGTTATTAGAAAGTCCAATCTGGAAACCAGTCTGGTTCGTCTGAAGGACCGGAGCTTCTATGATGTGGTCAATCAGAAATTCAGAGAGCACAGATGAGGGGGTAACTATGAAAGCAAAAAGACAGGCGAAGATTATGGAGATCATCTCCAATAAGAATATCGAAACCCAAGAACAGCTGCTGGCAGAGTTGGAGCAAGCAGGGTTTCGCAGCACGCAGGCAACCATCTCCCGAGATATTAAGGAACTGCGTGTGATCAAGGAATTGACCAGCTTTGGCACCTATCGCTATGCAGTGGCAACCAGCGAGGTGAGCAATACTTTTTCCGGTAAGCTGAACACCATCTTCCGGGAGTGCATCACCAAATTCGATTACGCCCAAAACATTTTGGTTATCCACACCTTGCCCGGCCTGGCATCTGCTGCGGCTTCTGCCATTGATGCGATGAGCCTGAGCGTAGTTCTGGGTACATTGGCGGGCGATGACACCGTTTTTGTGGTGATGCGCGACGATAATGCCGCAGCCGCCTTCTGCGGAGAGATTAAGAGTCTGCTGAACTGATGCTACATTGAGAGGGGGAGATTTCTGTGCTGAGCCTTTTGAGCATTGAAAATATCGCGGTTATTGAGCAGGCGGAAATTTCCTTCCGTTCCGGTTTTAATGTGCTCACCGGTGAAACCGGTGCCGGTAAATCCATCGTGATCGATGCGATTTCCGCCATTTTGGGTGAGCGGGCATACCGGGATATGATCCGCACCGGTACGGACAAAGCCTCCGTTCGGGCGGTATTTACCCAAGTGCCGGAATTGCCGTGGTTTTCCGAGTTTGCAGTACCCTACGACAGTGAAACGATGATCCAGCGTGAGATTTTTTTGGATGGCCGGAATGTGTGCCGGGTCAACGGAACACCCGTTTCCGTATCCATCTTGCGCAAGCTGGGAATTCAGCTGATCAATATTCACGGGCAGCACGATTCTGCGTCGCTCTTTGATGAGGAAAATCACCTGGTTTTCTTGGATTCCTTTGGAGAACACGGCAATCTGATCGATACATATAAGGAAAAATTTGCGGCTGTTCAGACCCTTCGACGAGAGATCGACAGTCTGACTATGGATGAGAGCGAAAAGCTTCGTCGGATGGAGACCCTGCGCTACCAGATCGCTGAAATCGAAAAAGCGGAGCTGGAAGCAGGGGAGGATGAAGCTCTGGAGGACCGCCGCAGAATTTTGCAGAGTGCAGAAAAAATTGCTGCCGGTATGAACGATGCTGTGGAGAATCTTTACGGCGGTGAGGATACTGACGGTGCAACGGCAATGCTTGCCGCTGCGGAGCGGGCGTTGGGAAGAATTGCGAAATACAGCGACGCCATTGCGGAACTGCACGAGAAAATTGCGGATTTGATGTACCAGACGGACGATGTCGCGCGTACGGTCTTGGACGCACGGGATGAACTGAGTTATTCTGAAGAAGAACTGGACCGGATCGAAGGACGGCTGGATATTATCCACAAGCTCCGCCGCAAGTACGGTGCGACCTGCTCGGACATTCTGGACTATCTGGAGAAAGCAAAGCAGGAGCTGGATGCCATTGAATTTGCCGATGACCATCTGGAACGGCTGAAGGAAAAGCTTGCAAAGGCGGAAAAAAGTGCGTGGGACGCAGCAGAACAGCTGCGTAATGCACGCAAAGCTACTGCGGAAACAATGTCCAACCGTATTTTAACGGAACTTGCCCAGTTGGATATGCCCCGGGTGCAGTTTGAATGCCGTTTTACAAATATCGAACTTTCTGCCAGCGGTGCTGACAGCGTGGCGTTTTATATGTCCGCCAATGCCGGTGAGGATCTGAAGCCGCTGAGCAAGGTGGCATCCGGTGGTGAGCTTGCCCGGATTATGCTGGCAATGAAAAATGTGCTGGCGGAAAAGGATCAGGTCAACACCCTGATTTTTGACGAAGTGGATACGGGTGTATCCGGTCGCGCAGCCCAAAAAGTTGCAGAAAAGCTCCGCAGTGTGGCAGGCCACAAGCAGGTTCTTTGCGTAACCCACCTGCCTCAGCTGGCGGCTCTTGCAGAGAATCATCTGCTGATTGCCAAGGCGGAGAGGGACGGCAGAACCTACACAAGTGTAACGCCTTTGGATTTTGAGGGCCGGAAGTACGAACTGGCTCGTATTATCGGCGGTACGAATATCACAGAAACTACATTGAAGAGTGCTGCGGAAATGCTGCAGCCGTGAGATAGAGAAGGAGACAGAGCAGTGAAACTGAAAATTACCGTTGCCATATTGTCCGTTATTCTGCTTGGTCTTCTGATCCTTATCCCATTTGTCACACGAGATGACGACCCGGAGCAGCCGAAGGCATCTTCTTCAAGCAGTTTGCTGATTTCCCAACCCACGAGCCAACCGACTCAGCCCACATCGTCAGCCACTGTGCCGTCTACACTGCCCACAACTATACATACAAAACCATCTACACAGCCCACAACCGTACCTACCCAACCGCCTACACAGCCTACCACACAACCGCAGAAAAAGCCTTATTCCGACAATCCCAAGGCTAACGCCTTTATTGAGGCGCGGCTGGATAAGTGGACTTGCCCTCTGAAGGATCCCTTTGGAGAGGTCGTAGGGAGCAGGACCTTTGCTTCCTCCCGCGGCGGTGGCACCCGCGCCCACGCAGGACTTGATTTTGTTGCCCCTCACGGTACAAAGATCTATGCCGTCACTTCAGGTACAGTGCAGCGTGTTGCGCTGTTCTACCAGAACACCTATGGAGTGGAAGTGCTTAACGATGATGGCTCCATTCTCCGTTATTGCGAGATAGCCAGTAATCTGAAAGCCGGTGACTATGTAAAGCAGGGGGATGTGATCGGCACGATTATGCGTGCTGACGGGGGAACGGAAATGCTGCATATCGAGGTATATCTGGGCGACGGTGAGGGAAGCCTGACCCAAACATGGAATGATACATATTCTTATGTCAAGGTTCTGAACGGTCGTCAGTACAAGCGCAGAAGTGATTTGCTGGACCCCACTTTTTTGAAGGATCTGGCGAAACCGACTTGACAAATTTATTAGTTTTTGTTACGATACCAATAACACCAAGATGGGATGAAGTAACCGAACGATTTCCCTCCAGAGAACTGCCGGTCGGTGCAAGGCAGCAGGGGAGTGCCGGTGAAATACCTCCCGGAGTGGCCTGCCTGAATTTTAGTAGGGGAGGACGGGGTCGCCCGACACAGCGAGAGGCGTTGTTTGACGCCGTGAGGGTGTATTTGTGAGAATGCACCGAATCAGAGGTGGTACCGCGTAAATTTTACGCCCTCTGTCCGTTTGGACAGAGGGCGTTTTATTCTGGAGAGAGAAATATGATCGAAAAACCTATGGATGTGCTTGCGCAGTTTCCCGTGCGTAAGAGCGAAAAACAAAAATCCGCCTTCCGCAAGGAAGTGTGGAGATATCTGCAGGGCTTGGGGTATAAGGTCACTGTGGAACAGGGAAGTATGGGCGTAAAGAATGTGGTCATTGGAAACCCCGATTCCGCAAAGTATCTGATCACTGCCCATTATGATACTCCGGCGTGCATCGGACTTCCCAATATTCTCACGCCTTGCAATCCGATTGTCTTTATCGGTTGGCAGGTTCTGCTGGTCGCGGTTATCCTGGCGGCTGCGATCCTGCCGGGCGTTTTGCTGGGATTCGTTTTCGAGGATCCCGTGGTGGCAGGAAATGTTTCTGCCCTGATGTATTGGCTGATCCTCATTTTAATGCTTGCCGGTCCGGCCAATAAGCGCAATGCCAATGACAACACCTCCGGTGTGGTTACGGTTTTGGAAACTGCGGCGGCATGGCCCAAGGAAAAGCGGGATTTGGTATGCTTTGTGCTCTTTGACCTTGAGGAGGCCGGCTTGATCGGCTCTGCCGCTTACCGCAAGGCCCACAAGGCGGCTACAAAAAATCAAATTGTGCTGAACTTGGACTGTGTGGGCGATGGAGATGAAATATTGCTGGTTGCAAAGAGAAAGCTGAAGAAGGATCCGGAAAAGCTGGCACTTCTCCGGTCTTTTAACGGCAGTCGTGGCAGCAAGAAGATCACGCTCCACGAGAAAGGATTTGTTGTGTACCCTTCCGACCAGCAGCATTACCCCTATGGTGTCGGTATCGCGGCTTTCAGACGGGTGAAGGGAATCGGCTTATATGTCGGCCGCATCCATACTGCCAGAGATACGATTCTGGACGAAAAAAATGTAAACTATCTGCGTGATACGCTGCTGACACTGGCGGATGTAAACGCAGCCCAATAAGAAAGGAAATGAATTATGAAACTTTATGATGAACTGGTAGCCCGCGGTTTGATCGCCCAGGTTACCAATGAGGAAGAAATCCGCGAGATGATCGACAACGGCAAGGCCACCTTCTACATCGGCTTTGACCCCACAGCAGATTCTCTCCATGTGGGCCACTTTATGGCTCTTTGCCTGATGAAGCGTCTGCAGATGGCCGGCAACCGTCCTATCGCCCTGATCGGCGGCGGTACGGCTATGATCGGTGACCCCTCCGGCCGTACCGATATGCGGTCCATGATGACGCAGGAGACCATCCAGCACAACTGCGATTGCTTCAAAAAGCAGATGGAGCGTTTCATCGAGTTCGGTGAAGGCAAGGCAATGATGGTCAACAACGGCGATTGGCTGCTGAATCTCAACTATGTGGATTTCATTCGTGAAATCGGCGGCTGCTTCTCTGTGAACAATATGCTCCGTGCGGAATGCTTTAAGCAGAGAATGGAAAAGGGCCTCAGCTTCCTTGAGTTTAACTACATGCCTATGCAGTCCTACGACTTCTACTACCTGTTCAAGCACTACGGCTGCAACATGCAGTTCGGCGGTAACGACCAGTGGAGCAATATGCTGGGCGGCACCGAGCTGATCCGCAAGAAGCTGGGCAAGGATGCCCACGCGATGACCATTACGCTGCTGCTGAACTCCGAGGGCAAGAAGATGGGTAAGACCGCTTCCGGTGCAGTGTGGCTGGATCCCAACAAGACTTCTCCCTTCGATTTCTACCAGTACTGGCGCAATGTAGGTGATGAGGATGTGCTCAAGTGCATCCGGATGCTGACCTTCCTGCCTATGGAAGAAATCGATGCGATGTCCGATTGGAAGGATGCGCAGCTGAACACGGCCAAGGAGATTCTGGCCTTTGAGCTGACCAAGCTGGTTCACGGCGAGGAAGAGGCTGTCAAGGCGCAGACCGCCGCAAAGGCTCTGTTTGTTGGCGGTGGTGATGATGCCAATATGCCCACCACTGAGATCTCCGAGGACCGCCTGCAGGATGGCAACATCGGTATTTTGAACCTGATGGTCGCCTGCGGCCTGGCACCTTCTAACAAGCAGGCCCGTCAGCTGGTGGAGCAGGGTGGTGTGTTTGTCAATGATGAAAAGGTAACAGCACCCACAATGCTTATTTCCCGGGAAATGCTTGCCGAAGGCGTGAAGATCCGTAAGGGCAAGAAGGTATTCCACAAGGCAATTTTGGCTTAATACTGACTAAAATCCCTCGGGTTTCACCGAGGGATTTTAGTCTTAATATAATTTTAACTGGACAATATCGGCAAATATGGTATAATATCACTTGTAGAAAAAGACAGGAGGTTATCCTATGAAGCTAAACTACAAAAGAACAATTCTTGTAGGCTTTGCCTTTTTCCTGATTTGCGCCTTCTGGCAGGCTTACGATGCTACGATCCCCGTTATTCTGACAAACAAATACGGCATGAGTCAATTCTGGTCCGGCGTGATTATGGCACTGGATAATATCTTGGCTCTGTTTATGCTGCCGCTGTTCGGCGCGCTGTCTGATCGGTGCAAGAGCAAGCGGGGCAAGCGCACGCCCTTTATCATTGTCGGTACAGTCATTGCCGCAGTGGCCCTCATTGCTTTGAGTGTTGTGGATACCATTCAGCTCAACAAGATTCAGGAGTACACCCAGTTGGACGATGTGACCACTCTTGAGCGTATTTATGATGAGCAGGCTGATACTGTGCTGAAGACCCCCGGTGGCAGAGAGTTCCAGCTGTCCACGGAGCCCGGTATGAGCCGGGAAAAGTTCTCTCAGATCAAGGTCAATGAGATCGATCCCGTCACCGGCAAGGAGCGGGTCACGGATGAGTATACCAACTATGTGGCTCCTGCCCGGGAGGCTTGTATCGCGAAGGTAACCGACGAAAACCCCGGTACGCTGATTTGGTTTATTATCTTCCTATTTGTAATTCTTCTGGCTATGTCCACCTTCCGCAGTCCTGCGGTTGCGCTGATGCCTGATGTGACTGTTAAACCTCTTCGCAGTAAGGCAAATGCTGTCATCAATTTGATGGGCACTGCAGGCGGCATCATTGTGCTGGTGCTTGGTATGGTCTTTGCCACATCTGCGGTAAGGAACAGCTTTATGAGCTATCTGGCATACTATGCGGTCATTGCCGGTTTGATGCTGGTTTCGCTGTTCATCTTCCTGCGTACCGTTCGGGAGCCGGAATGGGCAAAGGAAATGGAAGCGGATACGATCCGCTACGGCATTGAGGAAGAGGAAGAAGAGGAAACAGAAAAGCGGAAACTGACTTCTGCTGAGAAGCGTTCTCTGATTCTGATTCTCCTGTCTGTGGCTTTGTGGTATTTCGGCTATAATGCTGTTACTTCCAAGTATTCTGTTTATGCTTCCAATGTTCTGCACATTGACTACAACACCACGATGCTGGTCGCACAAGGTGCGGCAATTGTGGCCTACTTGCCTGCAGGCATGATTGCATCCAAGATTGGTCGCAAGAAGACGATTCTCGCCGGTGTTGCTATGTTGGCTGTTGCCTTTGGTGTGGCATCCTTTATGAGTTCCGGAAGCTCTGTGATCGTGATGAATATTCTGTTTGCACTGGCCGGAATCGGCTGGGCAACCATCAATGTCAATTCCTTCCCCATGGCAGTGGAGCTCAGCTCCGGTGCTGATGTGGGCAAGTACACCGGCTATTACTACACAGCTTCTATGGCCGCCCAGACCTTGACTCCGATGTTCTCCGGTTGGTTGATGGACAACATTGCCGATACCGTTCTGTTCCCCTATGCAGCTATATTTGTTGCATTGGCCATCGTGACAATGATGCTTGTTACCCATGGCGACAACAAGATCGAGAGCAAGAAGGGCTTGGAAGCATTCGATATTGAGGATTAAAAATGGTTGCTGTATTGATCGTAATTGTGTTGCTTTGCCTGCTGTATTTGTGGGCATTGCGGGGCAGAACCCACCACCGGCTGATGCGCCGGCTTCGCAAGTGGAAGTACGCGCATCGGGGCTTGCACAGCGAGGGCGTTCCCGAAAACAGTTTGAAGGCTTTCGAAGCGGCAATTGAAAATGGGTATGGCTTTGAGCTGGATGTGCATCTGCTGGCAGATGGTAATCTTGCCGTATTCCATGACCGCACCTTGAAGCGGATGACCGGCGAGGATGTGCAGATCGAATCGCTGACCACTGAGCAGCTTTCCGAGCATTTCCTGAACGGTACAGACCAGACGATCCCCACCTTTCAGCAGGTGCTGGAGCTGTGCGACGGCAAAGTGCCGATGATCGTGGAGCTGAAGCCCGTCAACGGCAATCATAATGCGCTTTCGGAAAAAACCTGCGAAATGCTGGAGAATTACAAGGGCCTTTACTGCTTGGAGTCCTTTGATCCCCGTTGTATTCGCTGGCTGCAGCAAAACCGCCCCAAGCTGGTGCGCGGTCAGCTTGCCCACAATTCCATGAAGGAGGGGAAGGGCAAGGTCCCCTTTGTTATGCGTGTGGTCATGACAAATCTGCTGAGCAACTGGTGGAATACACCTGATTTTGTCGCATATCGGTTTAAGGACCGGGAGCGTGCAAGCGTAGTGCTTGCCAGAAAGCTTTGGAAGATGCAGGGCGTTTCTTGGACTCTGCGCACACCGGAGGAATATGAGCAGGCAGTTAAGGAAGGCTGGATTCCTATTTTCGAAGGCTTCAATCCCTGATAGAAAGGCACCGGAAAATCCGGTGCCTTTTCGTTTTTGTTATTGCAAATAGAAGAAAAATAGGCTATAATATATCGCTGAAACAAGAAATGAGGGAAAGAACATGAAAACCCACGATTTTTGGTATGACCTTCCGGATGAGCTGATTGCCCAGACACCGCTGGATAAACGGGATTTCTCACGATTGCTGGTGCTGGATAAGAAGACCGGTGAATTTGAACATAAACACTTTTACGATATTCTGGACTATCTGAATCCGGGTGATTGCCTTGTGATGAATGATTCCCGGGTGCTTCCTGCACGCCTTTTGGGGCATCGTCCCACCGGCGGCGCAGTGGAAGTGCTGCTGCTGCGAGATTTGGGCAATAAGCAGTGGGAATGTCTCTGTAAGCCCGGTCGTAAGATGCAGGTTGGCAATGAAGTCATCTTCGGAGATGGCGAGCTGACAGCGAGGGTTGTGGCTGTGCAGGATGACGGCAACCGGGTGGTTGAATTTCAATATGAAGGTATTTTCCTTGAGGTGCTGGAACGCCTCGGTAAGATGCCGCTGCCGCCCTACATCAAGGCAGAATTGCAGGATCAGGAGCGATACCAGACCGTGTATTCCCGGGAGGTTGGCTCTGCGGCTGCACCCACAGCCGGTTTGCATTGGACCAAGGAATTGTTGGACAAGGCAAGGGAAAAGGGCATAAAGACTGCGTTTGTAACGCTTCATGTGGGACTGGGTACTTTCCGCCCGGTCAAGGCAGAAGAAATATCCGAACATCACATGCACAGCGAGCTTTGTATGCTCTCTCAGGAAACAGCAGATATACTCAATGAAACAAAACGCAGCGGCGGTCGTATTGTCTGCGTGGGTACCACATCCTGCAGGACGATCGAGAGTCTTGCCAAGGAGGACGGAACTTTTGAAGCTGCTTCCAAATGGACGGAGATTTTCATTTTCCCGGGCTATCGGTTTAAGGCGATGGATGCGTTGATTACCAATTTCCACCTGCCGGAAAGCACCCTTGTGATGCTGGTTTCCGCGCTGGCAGGTCGGGAGAATGTGCTGAATGCTTATGCTGAGGCTGTGAAGGAACGGTACCGTTTCTTCAGCTTTGGCGACGCAATGTTTATTTCTTAAAGGATGATTGTATGAATGCCCCCATTGATGTAACAAATATACGAATTGAAACCACAAGATTGTTGCTGCGATGCTGGGAAAAGTCCGATTTGCAGGATATGTTTGAATATGCCAGCGTTCCGGGTGTCGGCGAGATGGCGGGATGGAATCATCACAAGAGCATAGAAGAATCCGAAGGGATTCTGAATATGTTCATTGAGGAAAAGAAGACCCTTGCCATTGTTTATAAGGAATCCGGCAAGGTGATAGGCTCCGTTGGCATTGAGCTGCTTGGTCCGCTGGAAGAAATTCCGCCGTCCTTTAAGGGCAGGGAAATCGGCTATGTGCTGAGTAAGCCTTATTGGGGTCAAGGTCTGATGACAGAAGCGGTTAATGCAGTTATGAACTACTGTTTCCGGGAACTGAAATATGATTTTCTCACCTGCGCCCACTTTGTCCGAAATGACCGCTCCCGGCGGGTGATTGAAAAGTCCGGATTTCAATTTTTAAAGGATATTGAACACGAAACAAGATACGGTACTGTCGAGGATACCAAGCTGTATATCTGCTACAATGCCAGCCTCGGCTGGGATCTGCCCCGTAGGTTTGCAAAATGGCTCGACAAAAAATACAGGAGGTAACCAATGTTTGAACTGAAAAAAACAGAGGGAAAGGCTCGCCGTGGTGAATTTACCTGCGCCCACGGTACGGTCCAGACCCCAGTTTTTATGAATGTTGGTACGCAGGGTGCCATTAAAGGCGCGCTGAGTGCGGAGGATTTAAAGAATATCGGCTGTCAGGTGGAGCTTTCGAACACCTACCACCTGCATCTGCGTCCTACGGATAAGGTGGTTCGGGAGATGGGCGGTCTGCACAAGTTTATGACTTGGGATGGCCCGATTTTGACCGACTCCGGCGGATTTCAGGTTTTTTCCCTGGCCGGTCTGCGGAAAATCAAGGAAGAGGGCGTTTACTTTTCCTCCCATATTGACGGCCGCAAGATTTTTATGGGACCTGAGGAAAGTATGCAGATCCAGTCCAATCTGGGCTCCGACATCTGTATGGCGTTTGATGAGTGTATCGAGAACCCTTCGCCCCGGGATTATGTGCTTAAGAGCGTTGACAGAACCTATCGCTGGCTGGTGCGGTGCAAAGAAGAAAATGCCCGGCTGAATGCACTGCCGGATACTGTTAACCCCCAGCAGATGCTGTGGGGTATCAATCAGGGCGGCACTTATGCAGACATCCGCATCGACCACATGAAGCGGATCGCGGATCTGGATTTGCCCGGCTATGCCATCGGTGGCTTGGCTGTGGGTGAAACGGCAGAGGAGATGTACGACATCATAGAGGCGGTGGAGCCTTATATGCCGGCTGAAAAGACCCGATACCTGATGGGCGTGGGTACACCCAGCAACATCATTGAGGCGGTTGCCCGGGGCGTTGATTTCTTTGATTGCGTGATGCCTGCCCGGAATGCCCGTCATGCCCGGCTGTTCACTTGGGACGGTGCCATCAACCTGAAAAACGCTAAGTATATTACCGATCAAAGCCCCATTGATCCTAAGTGCGACTGCCCGGTGTGCCGTCGGTATTCCAGAGCCTATATCCGCCATCTGTTTGCGGCGGAGGAAATGCTGGCGATGCGCCTGAGCGTGATGCACAATCTGTATTTCTACAATAAGCTGATGGAAAAGATTCGCAATGCGCTGGATGAAGGTACTTTTGATGCCTTCCGCCGTGAATATTCTGTTAAATTAAGCCAGAGAATCTAAATTTCCCTTGCAATTTATGGAAATGATGCTATAATAGCTACGATAAATTACTTTAAAGGAGTTTCTACTATGTTCTATTTTCTGACTGAAACCGCACCGACGAATGATCCTACCGGCGGCCTGCTGGGTATGCTGCCCATGCTGCTGATCATGGTCGCGGTGTTCTACTTCATGATCATCCGTCCTGAGAATAAACGCAAGAAGGATGCTGAGCAGCTGCGCAGCAACATCAAGAACGGCGATAAGATCACTACCATCGGTGGAATCACCGGCAAGGTTGTGGATGTGAAGGAAGACAAGTTCGTTATCGAGACCGGTGCAGATCAGGTTCGCATCGAGTTTGCCAAGTGGGCACTGTCCACCAACGAAACCGCTGCCGAGGCTGCTAAGGAAGCCGCCAAGAAGGCCGAGGAAGATCGCGCCAAGGCAAAGGCCGCTAAGAAGGCTGAGAAGGAAAACAAGAAGAACAGATAAAAAGGAACCCCCCGGTAAAACCGGGGGTTCTTCATATGCGGGCATAGCCCTATGTTCCTCGCGTAACACGTAAACGCGTAATTCTGTACTGCCTGCC
>SVLL01000048.1 GCA_015067935.1 Oscillospiraceae bacterium
TCGGTCAGTGCCTTGGGTTTTTCAAATACAACTGCCATAATCAGAACACTCCTTTCTCAGCATTGCGGATGGCTTCCAGCACCTGATCGGGGCTGGGGATCATACCGCCGGTACGATTGCACAGACCAACGGGTTTCTTGCACTGGGTTGCCAGCTTGATGTCCTCGATCATCTGACCCATATTCAGCTCTACGCTGATAAAGCCTTTAACCTTGTCGGCAGCAGCCAGCAGCGGCTTAGTGGGGAAAGGCCACAGGGTGATGGGACGGATCAAGCCGACCTTGATGCCTTCTGCACGGGCAGCGGCAACCGCGTTCTTTGCTACACGGGAGGCGATACCGAATGCAACCACGCAGTACTGCGCGTCGTCCATCATGTACTCTTCCCACATCGGCTCGTTCTCTTCCACGATCTTATAACGCTCGTAACGCTCAAAGTTCTTCACTTCCAGCTCTTCAGGCTTCAGATACAAAGAGTTGACGATGTTGTGCTTGCGCTGGCAGTTGGTGCCGGTCAGCGCCCAAGGCTTTTCATAAGTCTCGATTTCGGCATCCTCAAAGGAGATGGGTTCCATCATCTGACCGATGGTGCCGTCAGCCAGAATCATAGCGGTCATCAGATACTTGTCCGCAAGATTAAAGCCCTTGATGGTCAGGCTTGCCATTTCCTGAACGGAAGCAGGAGCGAGGACGATCATCCGGTAGTCACCGTGACCGCCGCCCTTGGTGGCCTGAAAATAGTCGGACTGAGAAGGCTGGATGCCGCCCAGGCCGGGGCCGCCACGCTGAACATTGACCACCAGTGCAGGCACATCGGAGCCGGCAATATAGCTCAGACCTTCGGTCTTCAGGGAGATTCCGGGGCTGGAGGAGGAGGTCATCACGCGCATACCGGCAGCGGCTGCACCGTAGACCATATTGATAGATGCAATTTCACTTTCAGCCTGCAGGAACACGCCGCCGATCTTGGGCATCTTTTTCGCCATATAGGCAGCGATTTCCGTCTGGGGGGTGATGGGGTAGCCGAAGTAATGGCGGCAGCCGGCACGGATGGCGGCTTCTGCGATAGCTTCGTTGCCCTTCATCAGAACTCTTTCTTCCATAATGTACCTCCTTACTTTTCTACGGTGATGATGCAGTCAGGGCACATGGTGGCGCAGAAGGCGCAGCCGATGCACTTTTCCTGATCGGTCATAACCGCAGGGGAATAGCCTTTCTTGTTGATCGTATCCGTGGCCAGAGCCAGGATACCCTTTGGGCAGGCATTGACACACAGTCCGCAGCCCTTACACAAGTCGGTTTTAAATGTAACTTTTGCCATTGGGATTCCTCCTTTGTGTTCATTATCCCCACAGGGGCCGATTTTGCGGCTTCTGAGGCGGTAAATCAAATATCTTTTTCTGCAGGCGCAGAGGGAATACATTTTCCATTGTTTTGGCCAGGTCTTCTTCGGCAGTGGTCAGCCACAGGGGAAGGCCGGACATTTCGGACAGTCTTTCAATAAAGCTCCGGGACGCAACAAGCGTTTCCTCTGTGGTTTCAGTACCCAGATTGGAATTGTTGATAATGCAGGTAAACTGAATTCCGCAGGCGGCCTCGATCTCTCGCATTACTTCAATTGCATCTTCAGCTGTACGGGTGAGCGGACGGTAGCAGTTGGCCACAAAAGCCATCCGATAGTTATTCTCTGCCAGAATGGCAGGGGCGTAGCGACCCAAGGCATAGGCACCCCGGTCGTCACCGCCGATGTCCATGATAGCATAAATACTCTTGTCTTCCACCAGTCGATATGCTTCAGCCGGGAGTGCGGGAAGATCCACATTGGTATTGGCAAACTGCGGACTGATGAGATCAATTCCGGCAGCAGTCAGATCCTTTGCGCTGTCCTTAGTTCGGAAGTAGGGGTTGACGATATCCAGATCGCCGATGCAAACCTTTTTGCCTTCAGCAGCAAGGTGAAGTGCGTAGTTAACAGCAATATTGGTCTTGCCGGAGCCATAGTGCCCGGCAAAAAGGGTAACTCGTTTATGTTCCATAATTACAGCTGCTTTCTGATGATCTTTCCGCTTGTGGTTTTTGGCAGACTCTCACGGAATTCCACGATTCTGGGGTACTTGTATGGTGCTGTGCGCTTCTTTACATAGTCCTGAATTTCTTTCTTCAGCTCGTCGGAGCCTTCTGTACCCTTGACAAGCACGATACTGGCCTTGACCACCTGACCGCGAATCTCGTCGGGAGCGGCGGAGACACCGCATTCCAGAACATAGGGAAGCTCCATAATGACATTTTCAATTTCAAAGGGTCCAATCCGGTAACCGGAGGACTTGATCACATCATCCGCACGGCCAACATACCAGTAGAAGCCGTCTTCATCCTTCCATGCCAGATCGCCGGTGTGGTAGTAGCCGTCACGCCAGGTTTCGGCGGTTACATCCGGGCTGCCTTCGTAAGCGAAGCTCAGGCCGCAGGGCAGACCCTTGGAAATGTCAATACAGATTTCACCGGTCTCACCACGATCCACGATCTCACCGTCGGAAGACAGCAATTGCACATTGTACAGGGGAACGGGTTTGCCCATAGATCCCAGCTTATGACTGCAGCCAGCAAGGTTTGCAATGATAAGTGTGCTTTCCGATTGACCGAAGCCTTCCATAATGTCCAGCCCGGTTGCTTTCTGGAACTGACGGTAAACCTCGGGATTCAGAGCTTCTCCGGCAGTGGATGCATGCTGGATGGAACTCAGGTCGAAACGGCTCAGATCCTGCTTTGCCAGCATACGGTACATAGTGGGCGGCGCGCAGAAGGTGGTTATGTTGTACTTTGCGAACATGGGAAGAATCTTTTCCGCATCAAACCGGTCAAAGTCGTATACAAACAGACCTGCTTCGCAAAGCCACTGACCGTAGAGCTTGCCCCACATAGACTTGGCCCAGCCGGTGTCAGAAATGGTCAGATGCAGACCGTCTGGCTTGACATTATGCCAGTACTTGGCGGTGATGAAGTGACCAAGGGGGTACTTGTGATTGTGTGCCGCCAGCTTGGGATAGCCGGAGGTACCGGATGTGAAGAACATCAGCATAGGATCGTCACCGCAGGGTGAATCCGCAGTGCGGGCGAAATGGCTGCTGTACATAGAGTATTCTTCATCAAAGTTGTGCCAGCCTTCCCGGTTGCCGCCCACGATGATCTTGTGGGTGACAGAAGGGGACTGGAGTGCGGCTTCGTCCACAGCATCGGCAGTATTGCCGTCTGCGGTGCAAAGGATAGCTTTTACATTTGCAAACTGGAAGCGGTAGGCAAAGTCCTTGGCCAGCAGCTGATTGGTGGCAGGTATGCCGACAGCGCCCAGCTTGTTCAGGGCCAGAATGGCAAACCAGAATTGATAGTGACGCTTCAGAACCAGCATCACGCGGTCGCCCTTCTTGATGCCCATTGCCTTAAAATAGTTGGCTGCCCGGGCGGATTCCTTCTTGAAATCCTGGAAGGTCAAGGTGCGTTCGGTGCCGTCCTCAGAAATGTGGAGCATTGCCCGGCGTTGGGGCTTACTGCGTCCCAGTTCATCGATCACATCAAAGGCGAAGTTGAACTTATCCTCATTCTTAAAGGAAATTGCGGTGATATGACCGTGCTCGTCCTCAGTGGGGGTGATAAAATTCTGATAAATACGCTTTTCTTCGTCTCGCTTCTGCTTGGCGGCGGGCGTTGCGACAGCTGCAGCCTGCTCGTTTTCACGGGCTGCGGAATTACGCAGGACGATGGCATAGAAGGCACAGTCTTCGCCATCCACAGCAATCATTCCGTGGGGCGTGCCGGAGTCATAGTAGATACAGTCGCCGGGATTCAGGATCTCGGTGTGGTCACCGATTTGAATCTGCATGCGACCTTTGATAACAATGTCGCATTCCTGACCCTCGTGAGTCACCAGCTCGATTTGTGCATTGTCCGTGTAATTCAGCACCATATAAAGGGGCAGGGCAATGCGGTTGCGGAAATCAGCGGCAAGGTTGAAGCCGATCATATTGTGTGCCTCTTCAATGCGCTGACCGTCGCCCTTACGGGTCAGGGCGTAGGACCGCAGCTTGGGACTGTGACCTTCCAGCAGGTCACCGAAATCAACACCAAAGCTCAGTGTGCAATGGTATAAAAAAGCAATGCTCAGGTTGCGCTGGCCGGCCTCGCAGGCAATGTACTCGTCGACACTCAGACCGGTACGCTGTGCCATTTCTTCAACACTCAGTCCGGTAACCTCACGCAGTTCGCGAATACGACCTGCTATTGCCTGAATTTTATCAGATAATGCGGTAATGTTTTGTTCGTTCATAGGAACCTCCTGCATGGGACAAAGTAAAAAAGCCCGTCCCAAAGATCGATTCTTTGAGACGAGCTGTGATTACAACCCGCGGTACCACTCAAATTGCATCTGCTTTCACAGATACCGCTCTTGGGGGATGCCCCGAAGCACTAACGCAGCTGACGCGGGAGGGTTCTACTTGCTAACGCTTTCTTCCCTCCGGCTTGGGAGCGACAATCGGTTACATACATTATGGCTCGCACCAACCGCCAATTCTCTGAAATGCAACTGTTTCCGACACTCTCCGTCAAAGCCTTTTATTCTCAAAGTATCTTACCATTTCAGATTGGAAAAGTCAACAGAAAATGTTGAATTATGGGGTATATGGTCCGGAAAAAACCGGACCATATTTGTGAATAGGAAACATCAGCAGATCAAAGCTTGTTTCGCATGATCTTTCCGCTGATGGTTTTGGGCAGTTCATCACGGAAAACAACGATTCTGGGATACTTGTAAGGTGCGGTGTGCTGCTTGACATAGGACTGGATTTCCTTCTTCAGTTCCTCAGTGCCTTCCACACCGGGCACCAGCACGATGCTTGCCTTGACGACCTGTCCGCGAACCTCATCGGGAGCGGCGGATACACCGCATTCCAGCACATAGGGCAGCTCCATGATTGTGCTTTCGATCTCAAAGGGTCCGATGCGGTATCCGGAGGACTTGATCACATCGTCAGCTCGGCCCACATACCAGTAGTAGCCATCCTCATCACGCCATGCAAGGTCGCCGGTGTGATACATACCGTCGTGCCAGACCTCGTTAGTGGCTTCCTCGTTGTTGTAGTAGCCGAGGAACACGCCGCAGGTGGGTGTGGGATCGGTGTGGATGACGATTTCACCGTTTACGCCGTCAGCAACAGGCTTACCGTCCACATCCACAATGTCAATGCCGTAGCCGGGGATGGGCTTGCCCATTGCACCGGGCTTGATGGTATCACCGATCAGGTTGGCGATGCCAAGGGTCATTTCGGTCTGCCCGAAACCCTCGTAGATCCGCAGACCGGTGGACTTTTCAAACTGGTAGAACACCTCAGGATTCAAGGCCTCACCGGCGGTGGTTGCGTGGTGAATGGAGGAAAGATCGTATTTGCTCAGATCCTGTTTGATGAGCATGCGGTACATGGTGGGAGGTGCGCAGAAGGTGGTGATATTGTATTTTGCAAACATCGGCAGAATCTTCTCTGCATCGAATCGGTCAAAGTCGTAGACAAATACGGCACTCTCGCACAGCCACTGGCCGTAGAGCTTGCCCCACAGAGCCTTGCCCCAGCCGGTTTCGGAGATGGTAAAGTGCACGCCGTCACGCTCCACCATGTGCCAGTACTTTGCGGTTACATAGTGACCCAGGGCATACTTGTAGCTGTGGGTAGCGATTTTGGGATAGCCGGTTGTGCCGGAAGTAAAGAGCATCAGCATAGGATCACTGCCGCAGGGTGCATCTTCGGTACGCACATAACGGCGGCTGAAGAGGGCATATTCTTCGTTGAAATCGTGCCAGCCCTCCATCTGACCGCCAACCAGAATCTTGGTCAGCTTCATACCGGAGACTTCCTCGGCAAGTTCGACCTGATGGGCAGTATCCCCATCAGCAGTACAGAGAATTGCACTGACACCGCCGGACTGGAAGCGATAGGTAAAGTCGTGCTCCATCAGCTGATTTGTCGCGGGAATGGCGATGGCACCCAGCTTGTGCAGACCCAAAATAGCGAACCAGAACTGATAGTGCCGCTTCAGAACCAGCATAACCCGGTCGCCTTTCTTGATGCCAAGGGACTTGAAATAGTTGGCGCATTGAGAGGAGGCGTCCTTCATATCCTTGAAGGTGAAGCGACGCTCAGTCATATCATTGGCAATATGGATCATCGCCAGCTTGTCAGGACTCTTGCGGGCAATGGCATCCACGGTATCGAAGGCAAAATTGTAACGCTCGGTATTGGCGAAATTCTGCCCTGTCATGTGGCCCTGATTGTCTTCAATGCCCCAGACAAATTCGTTGCACAGCAGACGCTGGTCGGTATGCAGTTCGGGATTGGGGGACTTTGCGGTGTGCTGTGGAGTGATCTTCAGCTTCTGGTCAGTTTTATCGCTGGACATAATCATCGAAAGGAAGATCGCGTCCTTGCCGTCAATAGCGATCATGCCGTGAGGGGTAGACGATTTGTAGAAAATGCTGTCGCCCTCGCGCAGGACTTCCTCATGCTCACCAACTCGGATGCGCACCGCACCGCTGAGGATCAGGTTAAATTCCTGACCGTCATGGGTCGTAGTGTGAATAGGTTCATCCTGCAGGTCCTCGGAGTATGTATAGGTGACCCAGTAGGGGGTAGCCAGCTTCTGACGGAACATAGGTGCCATATCCTGAATGGTGATGCCGTCCTCACTGGCGGTAACCAGGCCCTGACCCTTACGGGTAACGGTATAACCTGTCAGCTTTGCACTGTGACCTTCCAGCAGGTCGGTGATTTCCACGCTGAGTGCCTTGGCACATTTATGCATAAAGGTAAAAGGCAGATCAATCGCGCCGCTTTCATATTTCATATAAAGGTCTTCGGAAACTTCTGTCAGACCGGCCATTTTTTCTATGCTATAGCCCAGAATCTCGCGCATCTCCCGAATTCGCTGTGCAATTTCCTTTAACTGTTTTGATGTTGTGTTTGACATAATGCTTCCTCCTTTTTGAAATAAAAAAACGCCTCAAGAATCAATCTTGAGACGAGAATAAACAACCCGCGGTACCACTCAAATTGCAGCTTTACTGCCACCTTCAGGCTCTATCAAGCCCTATCCTTTAACGCAGGCATACGGAAAAACCTTACAATTGCTCGGCCTTTCAGCTCGGAAGTGATGGGTCTCATGGCACCGTTCTGTCAGCTCGCACCAAACGCTGACTCTCTGAATTCCCGGTTTGCCTGACCGTCTTCGTCATAGCTTTTTCATCTATTGGGCACATTCTAACATGTCTTTGCCTAAAAGTCAAATGTATTTTTAATCAAAATGCCCTTTTTCGACTGAACAAATTTTGTGTAATTCACACAAAATCGCATTTTTGCTTTGAATAGTATTGACAAAATCTGAACTTTGTGGTTAAATATCGATGATATTTAACGACTTTGACGGAAAATTCGCTTCTTTTCAAAGCTTCAGAGAGCCGGCGGTCGGTGTGAGCCGGTGCAGAGGATTTTAGCGATCTGATTCCTGAGTTGATCTTGTGAAAGTCTGCCGAGTAATGAGATCCGGGTTCTCCCGTTATCGAGATAGGGCTTAATGGAGCCCGAAGCGATTTCCCGTAAGGGGAATAATCAGGGTGGTACCGCGGATTTACAGATTCGTCCCTGAGGCATTTTGCCTCAGGGATTTCTTATTTTCAAAAGGAGAGATGTTTTATGATCAGAATCAGTGACATTACCATGAGCCAGCAGGCGGAGGGCTTCTGTTTGTCCTTCCGTGAAAAGATTGAATTGGCCAAGCTGCTGGATAGACTTGGTGCAGATGTGATCGAGGTTGAGGGTCTTCACGGCTCCCGAACCGATGCATTGCGTATCAAATCCATCGCCGTTGCCGTCACTGACAGCATCGTTTCCGCTCCCGTGGAGCTCAATGCCCAGAGCATTGCGGATACCTGGAACGCGCTGCAGGAAGCAAAGCATCCCCGGCTGCAGGTCTGTGCACCTGTAAGCTCCGTGCAAATGGAATATCTCTTTCATAAAAAGCCTGAAGCAATGCTGAAGGCAATTTCCGAGACCGTCAGTGCTTGCGCAGCGTTGTGTGATACGGAATATGTGGCACAGGATGCCACCCGGAGCGAAAGTGCTTTTCTTCATGAAGCGATCCGCACTGCCATTGCTGCCGGTGCAAAGACTGTTACCGTGCTCGATTCCGCCGGCACAATGCTCCCTGAGGAGTTTTCTGCCTTTATTTCCGACCTCGTGGCCGGCGTTCCCGAGTTAAAGGATGTGACCTTAGGCGTCGGATGTGATAACGCCCTTTCAATGGCTGACAGCTGCGTCATTGCCGCTGTGAAAGCCGGAGTGGGGGAGATCAAGGCTGCCGCATATCCCGTCAGCTGTGCCAATTTGACCAGTGTTGCGCGGATTCTTGCTGCTAAGGGTGCTGACCTTGGTGCAAGCGTGGGTATTGATATGCCCCGTCTTAGCCGCTGTGTGGAGCAGATCCAGCGGATGTGCAGATCTGAGCGGAGCAAAACCTCAATGAATGTTTCCGGTATCCGGGAGGACGAGGGAATTTACCTGACAGCGCACGATTCCTGCGATGCCGTCACCGCTGCCATTGAAAAGCTTGGCTATGAGCTTTCTCAGGAGGACCGGCTGAAGGTGTACGATGCCTTTATGCAGTTTGCGGAAAAGCGCGATCAGGTGGGTATCCGAGAGCTGGATGCCATTGTGGCTTCCGCGGCTATGCAGGTGCCGCCTACCTATAAGCTGGAGAACTATGTGATCACCTCCGGAAGTGCCATCTCCGCCACCGCCCACATGAAGCTTACCAAGAACGGTCAGAGTATGGAAGGCGTTTATCTTGGTGATGGCCCCATCGATGCTGCATTTCTTGCCATTGAGCAGATCACCGGCCGTCACTATGAACTGGATGATTTCCAGATCCAATCCGTCACCGAGGGCCGCGCTGCAATGGGTCAGACCATCGTTCGTCTGCGCTCCGAGGGCAAGGTTTATTCCGGCCGCGGTATTTCCACCGACATTGTGGGCGCAAGTATTCAGGCTTATCTGAATGCGCTGAATAAAATCGCATACGAGGAGGGCGAAGTATGAAATTATCCTTCTCTACCCGCGGCTGGCCGAAGCTGAGCTGGGAGGAAATGATGGATACCGCTCTGGAAATGGGCTTTTCCGGCATTGAAGTTTATAATCTCCCCAAATTTGATCCTATGCTTGACCGCAGCGGTCCTTTCCATAAGTATCAGGCTGCGGCAACTGCCCGTCAGCTCCGGGACAAAAAGCTTCAGATCCCTTGCTTTGATACCTCTTATGACCTTTCTGATGAGGAAACAGCCGTTGATGCGCTGCTGAATCTGATGGAGGTTGCCCATAACACAAAAGTTCCCTATGTGGTCGCCTGCGCCTTGAGAGACAATGAAGAGTTGGTTGCCCGGCGTGTGGCTGTCCTGTTGGAAAAGGCAGAGGAATTCAATGTGGGCGTTCTTCTGAAAACCAGTGGCATTTATGCGGATACTGCCCGTCTGCGGGCAATGATGGATCGCTTCGCAAGCGATTATCTCGGCGCACTTTGGGATGTACATCATCCCTACAGAGACCTGGGTGAATCTGCGGATACGACCATCAAAAATCTGGGCAGTTATGTATGCCATGTCCATTTGCGGGACTCTGATGATGCAGGTAATTACCAGCTCATCGGTGAGGGCACAATGCCTATTGCAGAGGTGATGCGCGCCCTTTCGTCGGTCAATTATGATGGCTTTATTTCTTTGGAATGGAAGCCGGATTGGCTGGAGGATCTGCAGGAACTGGAAGTTATTTTCCCGTATTTTGTCAACTACATGAACCGCTTCCACAATCCCCGGGGTACGAAAAAACAGCTGTACTGGAACCATGACGGTACAGGTCAGTATCTCTGGAAAAAGGATGAGCTGGTAAATCTTACCTTCTATCAGGTGCTGCAGCGGGTCGCAGAGGAATTCCCTGACCAGTATGCATTTAAATACACTACGCTTGACTACACCCGGACCTATCGGGAATTCCGGAGGGATGTGGACCGCTTTGCAAGAGCATTGGTGTCTATGGGTGTGCGTGCCGGCAGCAAAGTAGCAATTTGGGCAACCAATGTGCCGGCTTGGTATATTACTTTCTGGGCAACAGTAAAAATCGGCGCGGTGCTTGTTACCGTGAATACAGCCTATAAAATTCATGAAGCAGAATACTTGCTTCGTCAATCCGATACCCACACGCTGGTGATGATCGATTCCTGCCTTGATTCTGATTACAAGGGAATCATCAACGAGCTTTGTCCAGAACTCTCCAGGCTCAAAGCAGGGGAGAGCCTGCATTGCAAGCGACTGCCCTTTCTGCGCAATGTTATCACTGTGGGCTTTAAGCAGCCCGGCTGCCTGACATTTGATGAGGCAATGGCCCGTTACCATCTTGTCAGCGAGGAGCAGGTGAGTGCAATGGCAGCCGCTGTGCGGCCGGATGATGTGTGCAATATGCAGTACACCTCCGGTACCACCGGCTTCCCCAAGGGTGTTATGCTGACCCATTACAATGTGGTCAACAACGGCAAGTGCATCGGCGACCGTATGGGTCTTTCCACCGCAGACCGGATGATGATTCAGGTCCCTATGTTCCACTGTTTTGGTATGGTGCTGTCTATGACCAGCTCTATGACCCACGGTGCGACTATGTGCCCTATGCCGTATTTCTCCGCAAAAGCATCCTTGGCCTGCATCAATCAGGAGAAGATTACTGCCTTTAACGGTGTTCCTACGATGTTCATTGCCATGTTTAACCATCCGGATTACCGCACTACGGACTTTTCCCATATGCGCACCGGTATTATGGCAGGCGCAGGCTGTCCGCCTGAGCTGATGCGCCGTGCGGCCCAACCGGACGAGATGAATATGCGTGGCATTGTCAGCGTTTACGGGCAGACCGAATCCGCACCCGGCTCTACTATGTCTGCATGGACGGATACTCTGGAGGTTCGTACTGATACTGTCGGTTACGCCTTCCCCCATGTGCAGTGTAAGATCATCAATCCTGAAACCGGTGAGGAAGTGGGTCCCGGTGTGAACGGTGAGTTCTGCTCCCGGGGCTATAACACAATGAAGGGATATTACAAGATGCCTCAGGCAACGGCAGATACAGTAGATGCAGATGGATGGCTCCATTCCGGTGATATTGCCTGCCGGGATGAATATGGCAATTACCGCATTACCGGCCGACTGAAGGATATGATCATCCGGGGCGGTGAAAACATCTATCCCAAAGAAATCGAGGAATTTATCTACACACATCCTGCTGTAAAGGATGTGCAGGTCATCGGTGTTCCCGATCAAAAGTACGGTGAGGAGATCTACGCTGCAATTGTCTTGAAGGAACCCGGTTCCGTTACCGTTGAGCAGATGCATCAGTATATCAAGGCGAGTATGGCCCGTCACAAGGTGCCGAAATATATTGAATTTGTGGCAGCGTTCCCAATGAATGCAGCCGGTAAGGTCCTGAAGTATAAGATGCGTCAGGAGGCTGCCGAGCGTCTGGGTCTGGTGGGTGACGGAAGCGATACCGCCAAGAGTCAGCTTTGAGAGGTGAAAATATGGCTGTTATAACCATAATCGGATCCGGTATGATGGGCTCTGCCCTTGCTTTTCCTGCCCGTGACAACGGTAATGAGGTACGCATCGTAGGCACGCATCTGGACCGCCAGATCATTGAGGCATGCAAGAAGACCAATCGACATCCCAAGTTTACCCGCGATTTCCCGGACGGCATTGCCTTTTATCAGTTTGAAGAACTTTCCCAGGCTTTGCCCGATACCGATGTTGTCATCGGCGGTGTCAGCAGTTTTGGCGTGGATTGGTTTGCGGACGAAATCTTGCCCGTTTTACCCGACGGAATGAAGCTGCTTACCGTAACAAAGGGACTCTTGGACACTCCCGACGGTCGTCTGATGACCTACCCGCATTATTGGGAGCAGCGTGCTGCTGCACTGGGCAAGCACTTCTCCTTTAATGCCATTGGCGGTCCCTGCACCAGCTATGAGTTGGTGTTCGGAGATCAGACCGAGGTGGCGTTTTGCGGTCGTAATCGAGAAGACCTGCTCTATCTGCGCAGCTTGATGAATACCGATTACTACCACATTACCGTCACCGATGATATTGTGGGCATTGAAAGTGCCGTTGCCCTGAAAAACGGCTATGCCCTCGGCATTGCCTTGACCATCGGCTTAAATCAAAGACAGTTTGGACTGGACAGTGAGCTCCATTTCAATTCACAGGCTGCTGTATTTGGGCAAAGTGTAAAGGAAATGGCCCGTCTGCTGGAGTTTCAGGGCGCAATGAATATGGATAATTTGGCGGTGGGTGCCGGAGATCTGTATGTAACTGTCTACGGGGGCAGAACCCGTCTGATCGGCATTTTGCTCGGCAGGGGAATGGATATTGAGGAAGCGAAAAAGGAGCTGAACGGCGTTACGCTGGAGTCTTTGGTGGTCGCTGAGCGTGTGGGACGCGTGATTCGTCATCACATCGGTAAAGGAACACTGAAGGCGGAAGACTTTCCTCTGTTGCTGCACATTGATGATATCATTACCAGACAGTTGCCCGTCAATATTCCGTGGGAGAGCTTCAAGGGAGAATACTTTCAATAAGCGCAAACAGACTCATCAGCTTTGATGGGTCTGTTTTCTTTATGTTACTATTTGACAGATGGCATTTTTTAGGTTATGATGTATGCGTAAAACTATATTGCTTGTAAACGCAGGCAGAAAGGTGATAATTATGAGAAATTTACTTGCATTTGACTTGGGTGCCAGCAATGGCCGTGCTATTTTGGGTCAGCTGGAAAACGGTAAGCTGACAATGCGTGAATTGCACCGTTTTGAGAACAATTATGTGGAGATGAATGGTGTATACTACTGGGATCTGCCTTACTTATACAATCAGCTGAAGCAGGGCCTTTTGGCCTTTAAGCAGGCTGATGTCGGCGAGTTGGATTGCTTCGGTATCGACACCTGGGGCGTTGACTACGGCCTGCTGGATAAGAACGGCCATCTGCTTGGAAATCCCCGTTCCTACCGTTACGCTTTGGACCGGGATATCGATGCTGCCTGCGATGTGGTGGATTTTCCCACCCAGTTTAACCGCACCGGTATTGCAAAAATGAACTTCAATACCGTTTATCAGCTTTATCGCCGCAAGTGTGAAGGAGATGTTACCCTTGCGCTGGCGGATAAACTGTTGCTGATGCCTGACCTTTTGGGTTATTTCCTTACCGGTGAAATGAAGTCCGAGTATACGGAAGTGACCACTACAATGCTGTATAATCCCACCATAAAAACATGGGATTGGGAAACCATTCGGGCATTGGGACTTCCGGAGCATATCTTTACCGAAATCGACCGGGCAGGTACTCTGCGCGGTAAGCTGCGCCCCGAACTGGCTGAAGAATTGGGTCTGAATCAGGCGAATTTCGCTGCTGTTGGCACCCATGATACCGCATCCGCAGTTGCTGCGATCCCCGGCAGTGGCAGCTTTGCTTTCTGTTCCTCCGGCACTTGGTCGCTCTTTGGCGTGGAAACCGACAAGCCCATCCTGACAGCGGAGGTTCGGGATGCCAATTTCTCCAATGAAGGCACCATTCAGGGCGGATTCCGTCCCTTGAAGAACATTATGGGTCTTTGGCTAATCCAGGAATGCCGCAGAGATTGGATCCGGGAAGGTACCAAGTATTCCTGGGATGAGATTGTGCAGCACGCTAAGTCTGCTGAGCCTATGCGCAGCATTATTGATCCCGACTACGGCGAATTCTTTGCCGGCGGCAATATGGTCAAAAAGATCCAAAAATTCTGTGCTGATACCAATCAGCCCATCCCCAAAACCGTGGGTCAGATCGCCCGCTGTATCTATGAATCTCTGGCGCTTAAGTACCGCTGGGCACTGGAGCGACTTGAGGAGATCAAGGGTCAGCCCATTGAAACGCTGAACATCGTCGGCGGCGGTATCCAGAACAAGCTGCTGAATCAGTTTGTTGCTGATTCTATCAACCGTCCCGTTATCACCGGACCCGTTGAGGGTGCCGCGATTGGCAATCTGCTGGCGCAGGCAATGGCTTTGGGTGATATTAAGAACATCGATGAATTGCGGCAGATCGTCCGCAACTCCGAATCCGTTGAGACCTATCAGCCCAACCACACTGATGCTTGGGAGGAAGCCTACAAGCGTTTGCTTTCTTTCTGATAAATCCATTAAAACAAAAGGAGGACTTTATATGAATATTCAGTACATTCATCCCGCCGATCAGCTTGTTATGTTTATGCAGCGCATCTATGACAAGGGTCTGACTACCACCTCCGGTGGCAATCTGTCTATCAAGGATGACGAGGGTAATATCTGGATCACTCCTGCCGGCGTGGACAAGGGAACCCTGACCCGGGCCGACATTGTTTGTGTGAAGCCGGATGGTACGATTATCGGACAGCACAAGCCCTCCTCGGAGCTGCCCTTCCACGCATCTGTCTATAATATGCGCCCCGATCTGCAGGCAGTGCTCCACGCCCATCCGCCTGCATTGGTGGCATTTTCCATTGTGCGTCAGTGCCCTAATCTGGATCTTGTGCCCTCCGTGCGTAAGGTCTGTGCCGATGTGCAGATCGCAAAGTATGATGTTCCCGGCAGTGATGCCTTGGGCGAGAAGATCGGCTCTGTGTTTGCATCCGGCTGCGACATTGCCATTTTGGAAAACCACGGCGTATGCATCGGTGCAAAGGATATGTTTACTGCTTTCCAGCGGTTTGAAACATTGAATTATACCGCAATCCTCGAGGTGTTGGCGAAGAAGGTGGGCTCTATTCGGCCTCTGCCTACGGATGCCTACCGTATCAGCAATACCAGATACCACTTTAAGATGGATGATTTCATTCCCAACAGCCGCACCTCTGAGGAATTGGCAGCGCGCCGGGATATGATTACCCTGATTCGCCGCTCCTACAAGATGGGTCTGTTTACGGCTAATCACGGTACCTATTCCGTCCGCCTTTCCGATGGCAGCTTCCTGATCACGCCCTTTAATTTTGACCGGGCTTATCTGCAGGAGGATGATTTGGTGCGTGTGAAATCCGGGATGAAGGAGCAGGGCAAGACCCCGTCCCGCGCGGTTCAGTTCCACGAAAAAATCTACCAGCAGCAGCCGGAAATCAAGGCAATTCTTCAAGCCCACCCGGTCCACGCAATGGCTTTCGCCATCACGGATGCGGTTTTTGATCCCCGTACAATTCCCGAAAGCTACATTTTGCTGCGGGATGTAAAGAAGCTGCCCTATGAGCAGATCTATCTGGAGCCTGACAAGACTGCTGAGGCCATCAGCCCGGTGCATCCTGCGATGATCGTGGAAAACAGCTGTGTTGTGGTCACCGGTGAGAGCCTGCTGCAGGCCTTTGACCGTCTGG
>SVLL01000049.1 GCA_015067935.1 Oscillospiraceae bacterium
CCAATGGCAACCCCGTGACCGCTGTCCAGTCCATCAGCGTTGAGGCTCTGGTCAAGAACCTGACCACCTCCGCACAGGGCAATGTCATCCTGGCTATGATGCGCTACGGTGATGCAGTTGCTGCATTTGCCAACGGCTGATATATTCCAACACAAAGACGCCCGGGAACTTTCGTTCCCGGGCGCAATATTCGTTATGTGAGAATCTTGCTTTGTTCTATGCATAAATTACGAAATTGTGGCATAACGGTGAAAAAACATTGCCACTTTGACAAAAATGTGGTAGAATACTTTTACAATTCTAATGGAAAGGAGTGGCGAATATGAAGCAGAAACACAGACCATGGTTTATCCGCAAGTCCTTTTTGTTGACAATGATTTTTTCGATGGTCATACTGATATGCATTCCCTTGTTGGCTGTTCAGCTTTGGCTGGTACAGCAATCGGCTTATGAACTGCAGGCAAGCAACACGGAAGCCTACATCGGTGCGTTGCGCAATAATGCACACTCCTACAATACTCAGTTGGAAATGCTGGATTTCAATGCCTTGAAAATTACCTCAGACAAGGCGGTGGAAAAGCCGTTGGATCCCAAGGCGAATGGCTATGATTTGTTTCTTGCGGCACAGGTGATTAAGGACTACGGTGTAGGCTTGCCGTCAGTGGAGGAAATCGGCTTCTACTATCCCGGCAAGGATTCTTTCCTGATGAACGGCTATCAGCCCTCCAAGGATTTGTTTTTTGACAACATTGGTGCGGTAGATGTGCAGACTCAGCAGGATTTGATCGAGTTTCTGCATAATTTGGAAACATTGGATGTGTTTTTTGTCCGCAATGAGGATACCTACGGTAGATTCCTAATCGCCCGTCCGGTATATCTGGAATCTCGCACAGAGTTTGACGGTGTTGTGATTTATGTGCTGGATCCCGATGTGCTGATCCAAACATTCCAAGTGAATATGCCTTCGGGTGCTGATTTGGCCGTCGTCAGCAAAGAAGGGCGATGGTTGGTTTACAACACATTGTTCCCGGCAGTAGTTCACGAGGATGAATCCTTTGCAACCTTCCTTGCCAATGAACACCAGCCCTATTTTGAGCTTACCTACAATCAGCAGAGGCTGGATATTTACAAATATACGGACGAAAAGACTGGAAATGTATTCCTCGCCTCAGTGATGCAGACGGATTCCAGAAAGCAGCTGACGGATTATGTCAATCGAATGGCTATGTTCATCGCCGGCTCTATGCTTCTGCTGGTGGTGCTGTTTTCCACTACGGTGTACATCAATTACAAGCCGGTGAAAAAGCTGGTATCCCGCCATTCTGCGTCTTTGGGTGGCAGTAATCTTTCCGAATTGGAGCTGCTGGACTCGGCCTTTTTTGCCCGGGATGCCAAAATCTCCGACCAACAGAGTCTGCTTGCCAGCTTTGTGCTGGGTGATTTGATCTATGGTTCGGCTGTGGAAGAGGAATTGCTGGACAAGCAATTTGATCGCCAGCGTTTGCGGTACTACGCAGTCATCACTGTCAGTGCGCCAGAGCTGAGTGCGACGCAGGCCAATGCCGTTGCAGAGCATTTGCGGCAGAATATGGAGGATACGGAGGTGTATACCACCAGTATGCCTAACCGTCCCCATGTGCTGTTTATTCTGCTGGCAGAAAAACCTATCGATATGATGATGGCAAAGGCAGATATGCACCATAGCCTCCATGATGTGTCCGGCTGTGAGGCAGAGGTTCGTATGGGCGTGGTTGTGCAAAACCTGCGCGACTTGCGGAAATCTTATTACAGTTCTTTCTCCGAGCCTGTGCTTGTGACAGAGTCTGACGACAAGGTAATTGCAGGTGATTACCCTGTCAAAGAAGCGCAGACATTTGTGCAAAATGTTTGTACCGGTGAGAAAGAGAAAGCCTTGCAGAGTCTTGAAAAAATTGAGGTTATGCTGGGCGTGCGTCGGATTCGTCCGGCATACCGTCAGTATTACTGCTACAAACTGCTGACTGCTTTCCTGATGGGCGTCAAGGACAATCAGATTCCCATATCTGAGGAAGATGTGGATGTGCTGATGACCTTCCGTAATCCCACCAGGCTCTATGCGCTGCTGCGGGAAGCAACAGAAAAATGCTGCGATGCAGTGGCTTCCATGCAGGAGATTATCAATGCGAGATTGCAGAAGCAATTATTTGACTATGTGAATGAGAATCTCAAAAATTGTGAATTGTGTCTGATGTCAGTTGCGGATCATATGAATATGTCTATCTATGCGGTCAGCCGTTTGTTTAAAGAGCGAACGGGCGTTGGCTTTAAGGAATATGTCACCTCCCAGCGTTTGGAAATGGGGCACAGATTGCTGAGAACAACGGATGATAGTGTTGTGGACATAAGTAGGGAAGTGGGTTTTGAAAGTCCCGGCTATTTCTCCACGGCATTCCGCAAAAAGTTTGGAATGACCCCACTCCAAGCCCGACAGGGAGATAAGAAATAAGAAAGACATCCTTCGGGATGTCTTTCTTATTTCTTGTTCGACAGGGAAAAAGCAAGAAATCAAGCGGTATTCCGAGGAATACATAGCAATTTGCGCAGATTATTTAGCAGTTTATGCACTGTTAAGAATAGGGTAACTTTGCTATAATTGGTATGACTACAGGTGGTCCTTTTGTGGAAAATACCGTAATAGCGACCCGAGAAAAAGGAGTGGCGTATCCTATGAAAAAAAGAACCATATTGAAACGAGTTTTGTTGCTTGTGCTAACACTTGCTGTAGTGTTTTCAACAGTCGCTTTGGCGCATGTTTATGCACAAGACACCGTGACAGTAGAATGGGTATCATCCAAGGATTCCTATGAAGCGGATGAAGCCATCAAGCTGAAACTGGTGGTCACCAACAGCACTTCGGAAGAAATGAGATTTACATATGCCGTAGAAATCCCTGAGGAGGTGGGGATCAATGATGGTCCTGCCTATTCCGGTGCATTTTCCATTGGTATGGGCGTGTCTGAGGAGCTGCGCTGGGAGAAAAAGGTCAAGGAGACCATCCCCGGCATTACGCCCGATCCCAAGCCTACGACACCTACGACACCTACAACACCCACCACACCCACACAGCCTTCCGGCAATGCCGGTCAGGAGCAGGGTGAGGATGGCGCCAATGTGGTTACCATCATTTTGTGGGTCGTGTTGGGCGTTGCTGTTGTGGCAGCTCTGATTTTCGTAATCATCAAGCGCAGAGGCGCAGCGGCAATGATCGCCGTGATCCTGTGCGCCGGCGTTCTGGTGCCTATGATGGCGCCTCTGGAGGTCAGCGCAGAATCCGTGTCCGAACCCATCGTGGTGGAAAAGACCATTACTGTGGACGGCAAGGAAGTGACCCTGAAGGCAACCGTTACTCATGAAAAATATGAGGCTAAGTATACACTCACCGACGACGGCGTGCGTGTATATGAAACCGAAGCCGGCCGTGTGATGTTCGAAGCTGAGGATCAGGTTCTGCCCGGTCAGGACCGGATTGCAATCAGGGAATACGATTATGTTTCCGGCGGTAAGGCGGTCCGTATGGTGAGAGCCGCAGAGGACAAAGATGGCGACGGCCAGCCGGACTATGCGGATTACAGCGAGACCCTGCCTGCACAGATGCATTTCCGCTTTGTGGCAGATCAGACCGGTACCTATGCTGTCTGGGCGCGGATGTATGCCAGTGCAGTGCATACCAGTATGATCGTATCGACCAACGGGGAAGAATATAAGTATACCCGTATGGTGGAGACGGCTCCTGCCGATGAAAAGGATTATCTCTGGGGCCGTATCGTAACCATCGATTGCGAAGCAGGCGATGAAGTGGATATCCGTATCCGTTCCCGTCACCTGGGCGGTGAGATCGATAAGTTCATCATCTCCGACAATATAGCGTTCGTGCCCAAGGGTATGGGCACGCTGCCCGGCCAGCTGTACTGGGATAAGGTGACCAATTTCGATACCGAAACCTTCCCGGATCCCATTCTGTACCCCACTAAGGGTCAGCACCCCCGTGTGATGTTCACGGAGGCAGACATTCCCGATATCCTGGAACGGCTGAACCATCCGGATAACAAGGCTGCCCGTGTGGAATTCGACAAGAAGCGCGGTACGGACTTTGACGGTGTCCTGCCGGAGATTGAAGACGGCAGTAACTATAACGCCACCTATTTGGCAGTCATTGAAGCAAAGGCCTTTGACTACGCCATCCATAAGAACAGCGACAACCAGTGGAAACGGAATACTGCACTCATCCACGGCAAGGAAGCTGTCGAGTGTATGATCAACTTCCTGCAGACAGTCACCTTCTCCGGTACCGGTATGGACTACCGTTATATCGGTTCGACCCTGTTTACCGCCGCTGAGGTTTACGACTGGTGCTATGATCTTCTGGATGCAGAGAAGATGGCCTTGCTGGTGGCAGGTGCACAGATTCAGGCTTCTATGATCGAAGCCGGTTTCCCGCCCACGACCACTCAGGAGCTTTCCTTCATGGGTCACGACGGTGAGTACCAGATCCAGCAGTGTTGGCTGGCATTTGCAATTGCAGTTGCAGATGAGTATCCTTCCATCTATGATTTCGTCGGTGGTATGTACTTTGATCTGTTCATCGAACCCCGAAATGCCTGGTTCCCCACCATGGCATACCATCAGGGCAGCGGCTACGGTACCTACCGTTTTGACGCTGACCTGTGGGGCCAGTGGCTGATCTATCAGATGACCGGCGGTGACAATGACCTGAACGGTGACGGCCAGCCCGATGGCCACAAGGTGTTCACCGAGGAGACCGCCAAGATCATCTACCAGTGGATCTACACCCGTCGTCCTGATGGTAAGATTATGGAAGAGGGCGACGACTATGAGATGACGCAAACCAATGACAATGTTTGGTTTGATAGTATGAAGTCGGTCATTTTCAGCGTTGCGAACTTCTATAACGACCCACTGCTCTATCAGGAATTGCTGCGTGAGAACCCCGGCCTTGTGCCCGGTACCCCTACCTCTATTTTCTCCCCCGTGATGATCCTGATTTTGAATGATCCCAGTACAATGGATGAAACGACGGAAAATACGGAGGTGTACAACCTGCCTCTGAGCCGATACCTGCCCACACCCTATGGCGGTATGATCGCAAGAACCGGCTGGGAATGGGGTCTGACCTCCAACGATGTTCTGGTAACTATGCAGATGTCCCAGCGTTATGTGGGCGGTCACCAGCATAAGGATACCGGCAGCTTCCAGATCTACTATAAGGGCTTGCTCTCCGGTGACTCTGGTTACTATGTCATTATGGGTGTGGACCACGACGCCAACTACTACAAGCTGTCCGTTGCCCACAATACCCTGTCCATCACCTCCAAACTGAATCCCACCGGTATACAGAACGCCAATATGTCCGTGTCGGATTTGATGAACCCGGATCCCAACAGTAAGCATCTGCGTTCCAAACTTGTAGGTCAGGAATTTGGGCCTAATATTTACACCCCGGACTATACTTATATGGCGGCCGATATTGCCGGCGCATACGATGCGAATGTACAGGAAGCCGTCAGAAGTATGCTGTTCTTGAACCTGGAGCAGGAAGGCAACACCAAGTACCCCGGTGCATTTATTGTCTTCGATCAGATCAAGACAGAGGAGCCCGGCTCCACCAAGAGCTTCCTGCTCCACGCAACCACCAGACCCACTGTTGAGGGCAATACCATCATCATTGAAAATACGGAAGAAGGCTACAACGGCAAGTTGGTTGACCAGATTCTGTATGTGGGTACTGCCAAGGCAGCGGATCCCAACTATAAGATCACCCGTCTGGGCGGTGAAGGCAAGGAATTCTGGTACGACGGCAAGAATCACCCCAATGAGAGTACTTTGGCTGATAACTGCGCTTATGAGCCCGGCTGGGGACGCATTGAAGTTTCCACTACGGCAAGCACGGCCAATCAGACAGACTATATGCTCAATGTGATGTATGTCAGCGATGCGGACGGCAGTCTGGAAGTGGTGCCTGCCAAGCTGATCAAGGGCGATGGCATTATGGGCGCCCAGCTGATGAACCATGTGGCAATGTTCAATATGGATGGCAACAACCGCATTGCCAAGACCGTTACCTTTACCATTCCCGCATCCAAGGAGTATTCCACCTTCAAGGTCAATGTGGCCGGTGTGAAGGCCGGTACTTGGACCGTTACCTCCGGCGGCAAGAGCAAGGATTACATTGCCTCCGAAGACGGCGGTATGCTCTACTTCGAGGCTTCTGCCGGTCAGGTGACCATTACCCGCAAGAACGACAACAGCAATAAGACCTTCGATACGGTGGATCACCGCGAACCCATTGAAGAAAAGCTGCTGTACAATCTCAACGGCAACTATTGGATCATGAATACCAAGCCCATCCGCAGCGGTGACACGGTGCTGATCCCCACACTGGAAACCTTTGCAGCATTGGAGGGCGTGATCAAGCGCGACGGCGCTGTGGTGACCATTGAATATATGGGCACCCAGACCATTGTCATCGACACGGCTAAGAAGACGGCAACGGTCAATGGCAAGGTTGCTGAGATCACTGGTCTTCAGCTGCTGGGCGATGAGATCATGATGACGCCTGAAGACTTCGGTCTGCTGCTGACCAAAGACTTTGGCGAGGGAAGATGGGATGCCCGGGCAAAGTGCGCTTATGTGACCGCAAAGGCACCTGCTTATATCCCTGAGGAAAAGCGTCCCTTCGAAAATACGATCCAGGTAGAAAATGTGTATCTGACCGATGAGAAGAACACCGGTGTGGATACCAGCGACAGCAGCGGTCTGATCAAAACACTGGACGGTTCCACCACTACCTACACGGCTTTGGCAGGTTATCTGGGTGAAGCAGGTGCGGTGTACGATCTGGGTAAGGTCTACACACTGGAGACCATCCAGATGATGTTCAACCACTGCAAGACCCGTATCTATACCTTTGAAATTCTTGTTTCCACTGACGGTATCAATTATGAGGCTCTCAGCGGCGGCAAGCGCTTTAAGTCCGAAAAGACCAAGGAACTGTATATCTGGCAGGAGTACAAGATGCCGGAAGACCTGCGTGTGCGGTATGTCAAGCTGGTAGGCTATGGCAACGAGCCGGATAACGACTGGTTCAACTGGCAGGAAATTGTGTTCATCGGTGTGCCTGAGCAGACCGGTACGGTCATCAACTCCGCCGGCACAAATGTTTACGCCACCATTGGCGGTGAAAAGATCGGCACGCTGGCACATAAGGCACAGTCCAAGGTAATCAACACACAAGTTGTAGATGGTGTTGCTTGGGCAAAGATCCTGTGGAACGACGGCTACGCATGGGCCCGGCTGGCAGATGTTGCGCTGCATAGCAACCCGGATGCCAAGGTTCAGGATACCGGTAAGGTAGTGGCCTCCAACACAACCGTTTACAATATGGTTTGGGCCAATGCTGCGGTATTGGGACAGATCAAGGCGGGTACACCCGTTGAGATCCTCAAGACACAGACCGTCGGCAGTGTTACCTATGTACTGGTTCAGTATAATAACTATCAGGGTTGGATCAAGATGACCGATCTGGCACTGACGGCTGATCCCGACGAATTCTCCGTATCTCAGGGCAAGGTCGTGGCACCTGCCGGTACCAAGGTATACAACCGTTCCTCCTTGAGCGCTGTTTATATGGGCACATTGCCTGCAGGTACTGCACTGGAAATTTTCCAGACTAAGGATATTTACGGTGTGATTTACGGCCGTATTGTTTATGACGGTCTGGAAGGCTGGATCAATCTGGCAGATGTAGAGGTTCACAATCCCAATCCGCCCTTCTATATGGAAATTGAGGCGGAGGATGTGACGCTGCACGAGGGTCCGGATTCCTCTATGAACGCCAACGGACAGATCCTGAAGAGCGATGTGATCACCGTCATTGAGGATGCAAATGCTTCCGGTGGTAAGGTGGCCAAGCTGAATTGGGGCGGCCGTTACGCCAACGGTACTGTGACCGGCGGCACGGATCTGATTCTGAATCCTGCTCACTTGAGCTTTACCGTGAAAGCAGACAGAACCGGAATGTATTATGTATGGGTCCGCTACCACGCAACGCTGGCTCAGCCCACCATCAGCTCCTATGTGGACAGTACCGTTTACCGAGGCGGCTCCTCCACGAAGGCAACCGGCTGGCAGTATGATCTTATGGGCGACGATGACTATAACAGCACCGTTTCCGGCGGCTATATCTGGTATCGTCTGGCAATCTGCGAATGGCAGAGCGGTGAAAGCTATACCGTGCGCCTGCGTGGCCGTGACGGCAATATCTCCTACGACAAGTTCGTGGTTACCACCGATCCCAGCTTCTGCCCCAGCGGCAGCGATACTCTGGGTTCTGTGGAGACCGACAAGGTCATCGAGGCTGAGGATGTGACCAAAAATCCTCTGTTCACCGATGTGATCGAAGACGAGACTCTGGACAGCGGCAAGGCTGTTCAGCTGGAAAGACCCTATACCAACGATGCACTGTTTACCCAGAACATCGGAATTAACGGTGCTGCCCCGGCACTTGGCTTCAAGGTGACGGCGGACAAGGCAGGTACCTACTATATCTGGGGCCGGTTTACCAAGTTCTCCACGCTTTACACCGCTATCTCCGGCTACGGCTCCGAGTATTCTTATAAGTACTACAAGCCGGATCAGAAGATGGAAGCCAAGATCGAGGGCTGGTACCTGATCGGCACTTATGAGGTCAGCGAGGCAGGCGAGAGTATCTATGTCCGCTTCTTTAACAGACAGCCCAATAATGTGATCGACCAGTTCTATGTGACGATGGATGAAACCTTCGTAGGCGTCAAGCCCCACGAGCACTCCTTCAGCAAGGATTGGAGTACGGATGAGCATTACCACTGGCACGCTGGTGACTGCGGTCACGATTTGATTGCTGACAAGGCAGCGCATGTTTACAGTGACGATAATGATACCTCCTGCAACACCTGCGGTTATGTCAGAAAGCTCCACCCCCACACCTTCAGCGAGGAGTGGACCAGCGACAACAGATATCACTGGCACGCAGCCACCTGCGGATGCCTTGACAGAGTTTCTGACAAGGCAGAGCACACCTCCGGTGATGGTGTTGTGTGTACCGTCTGTAACGCAGAAAAGGTCTACTTCGTCGATAAGAACCTGACCTATATTGAGGCAGAAAAGGTGACTCTGCATCAGGGTACTGATTCCTCCATGCTGGCAGGCACACAGGTTCTTTCTAAGGATGTGGTTACCGTTGTGGAAGACGCACTGGCTTCCGGCGGCTATGCAGCCAAGCTGAATTGGAGCGGCCGCTTTGCAAGCGGTACTGTTACCAACGGTACGGACCTGACCGTAAATCCTGCCCACCTGAGCTTTGCGGTGGAACCCAATGAGACCAGTCTCTATTATGTGTGGGTGCGTTACCATGTGAAGACCAACAAGCCCACCATCAGTTCCTATATCGATGGCAATACCTACAGCAACTCCGCAGCCAATACAAAGACCGGCTGGCTGTATGACGAAATGGGCGACGATGATTACAACAGCACTGTTGCAGACGGCTATGTCTGGTATCGTCTGGCCATCTGTCAGTGGGAAGCAGGTCAGACCTACTATGTGCGCCTGCGCGGCCGTGACGGCGGTATCTCCTATGATAAGTTCCTGGTTACCTCCGATGCCTCTTACGCTCCCCATATGGAAGAAGAGCTGAAGTCCGGCGAAACGGACAAGGTGATCGAAGCAGAAGATGTGACCTACAGTCCTCTGTATACGGATATGGTCACAAAGGGAGAGACAAAGTATGTGGAGATGGAGAAGAATTACAGAAACGATGATCTGTTTGTCTTCACAGAGGGTAACAGTGCATTCCCGTACTTGGGCTTCCAGGTGAAGGTCAATGCTCCCGGCACCTACTATGTATGGGGCAATTTCGGAACATTTGACACGATGTATACCGCGATCTCCACTGCCGGAGCTGAATTTGCTTATAAGTACTATAAGCCCAATCAGAATGGTGATGCAGAAATTGGCAGCTGGTATCTGATCGGAACCTACGAAGCATCCGCAGCAGGCGAGTGCATCGAGGTGCGTCTGATCAGCAGAACCGGTACGGTCAAGGCCGGAACCTCCAACCAGATCGATCAGTTCTATGTTACCGCAGACAGCTCCTTCGCAGGCATTAAGCCTCACGAGCATAGCTTCAGCACCCAGTGGAGCAAGGATGAAAGCTATCACTGGCACGCAGCTACCTGCGGTCACGAAGATATGACCTCTGATAAGGAAGCACATATCTACGACGATGATATGGATACCACCTGCAACACCTGCGGCCATACAAGACAGCTGCACGAGCATACCTACAGCGATGCGTGGACCGGCGATGATACCTACCACTGGCACGCTGCCACCTGTGGCTGCGCAGATAAGGTGTCTGGCAAGGCAGAGCATACCTTCGGGGATGACAGATTGTGTACCGTTTGCGGTGCAAAGAGAGTGTATATTGTCGGAAACGGTCAGGTCAGCATCGAAGCTGAGGATGCAGATCTGTTCACCGAAGTGGATGCAACCTTTGCCAACAGAGTGCCCATTGGGCTGGCAGAAAATGCTGCTGCCTCCGGCGGCAAGGTCGCACAGTGGATGTGGACGGCTCAGCTGGCGTACAATAAGTACACCACCGCCAATTCCACCGATCTGACAGCACATCCTGCGCACTTGAGCTTCTCTGTGAAAGCAGATACTACCGGTACCTATTATATTTGGGCAAGAGTGAGCATCAATGCGACCACCAATGTCTGGACTTACATTGACGGCAACACCCGCAACGGCGCTAATACCGCCCTTACCGGTGCAGGCTGGAAGTATGACATTTGGGGCTCTGCTGACAACTGCAGTGCTGATGAATCCCAGTTCATTTGGGTGCGTATCGGTCTGTGCAACTGGGAGGAAGGCAATACCTACTTCGTACGCTTCAGAGGAAGAGACGGCAGGCGGATCGTCTTCGACAAGTTCGTGGTGACGATGGATAATAGCTATGCCCCCTTCCTGGGCGACAGTTTGGCATCCTTCGAGGCAGATACAGTCATTGAGGCAGAGGATACCTCTTTGGATATGTCCCGTGTGGCGGTTGATGCAGGAGTCGTATTTATGGACAAATATGTGCAGTCCGCGACTGATTTTCGTAATGCCCAGGGCGCACCTGGTGCGATCAACTTCCAGGTGAATACCAAGGCTCCCGGCACCTACTACATTTGGGCAAATATGACGGCCAAGAGCTCGTTGTATTATTCCGTTTGCGGTTCTGCCTACAAGGGTGCATTCCCCGGCAGTACCGGCTGGCAGAAGATCGGCTCCTATACGGTTACCGAGGCTGGTGAAGTGATTGTTGTGCGTCTGACAGGCAGACAAGCAAACAACAAGATCGACCAGTTCTATGTGACGGCCGATGCCGAATGGAATGGCCAGTAACCCAGCAATTCACTAAGAGGGGGGGCGCGGAAACGCGCCCCCCGTTTTATTGTGCATGGAAAACCTCCGATAGGTATCCTTGTTCAGCAATTTGCGCAGAAAAATAAGCAATTATTACCATGTCCTAACATATTTATTCTGTGCTATAATAAACTTGCGATTACTCTGAAATGGACGAAAGCAGCGCATTTTAAATGAAATGAGGCCGATTTTATGAAGGAAAAAATTCTATCTCTGTTCCTCGTTATTGCAATCGCACTCAGTGCAGTTCCCGGTGCATGGGCAACCGAGCAGGGGAGCAGCACAGCAAATGATAATGCATTGGTGCTCTCTGCCGGCGCAGGTTCAGGTGCGTTTATGTTTGAAGCAGAAGATGCGATCGTGGCAGAGCAATCTCAGATTGTGGTCCGGGAATCTGCTAATGCATCCGGCGGGCAGGTTGCCTACATGGCTGCAGCTACCCAGGGAATGACGGATTACGATGCATCCCTTGAGGCACAGATACATTTCAGTTTTACTGCCGGTCAGGACGGTACCTACGCTATTTGGGCGCGGATGTATGCAAAAAATACATCCACCAGTATGATTTTGTCCGTGAATGGCGGTGAATATGCCTACACCAGAATGGTGGAAACCGTTCCCGAAGCCGGGCAATTTCTGTGGGGGCGCGTTGCCGCTGTCACTTGCAAAGCGGGAGAGGAAGTAGATGTTCGTATCCGCTCCCGGCATATTGGCGGCCAAATCGATAAATTTATTGTTACAAACAATCTGATCTATATCCCAGAGGGAGAAGGTACCCTGCCGGATTCCATGAGCTGGGATACACCGGTGGAATTTGATACCGAAGCCTTTGCGGATCCGGATGTATATCCCGTTAAGGGTCAGCACCCCCGGGTGATGTTCACGGAGGCAGACATCCCCGGAATTTTGGAAAGATTGACCCATGAGGATCATACTGCCGCACTGCAGGAATTCAACAAGCTGAAAAACAGAGCTTTTGACGGCAATCTTCCTACAGATAAGGGCAGAAATTACAATTCTGAGCATTTGAAGATCTTGGAAGCCAAGGCCTTTGACTATGCGATCTATAAAAACAGCACAGATCCCAAAATCGCAGATGCAGCCTATGCCCACGGCAGAGAAGCGGTCAGTGCGATGATCAACTATCTGCGGACGGTCATTTATACCGGTGGCGGTATGGACTATCGCTATATCGGTACTACGCTGTTTACGGTGGCGGAAGTGTATGACTGGTGCTATGATTTACTGAGCGAAACGGAAAAGGGCCAGCTGGTGGCCGGTGCACAAATTCAGGCCTCTATGATCGAAGCCGGTTTCCCTCCCACGACGATTTTGGAAACCTCTGCCAACGGTCACGACGGTGAGTATCAGATCCAGCAGTGCTGGCTGGCCTTTGCCATTGCAGTTGCTGACGATTATCCTACGATCTATGATTTCGTGGGTGGTATGTATTTTGATTTGTACCCGGATGTTCGCAATGCTTGGTTCACTTCTATGACCCAGCATCAGGGAAGCGCTTACGGCACATACCGCTTTGATGCAGATTTGTGGGGCCAGTGGCTGATCTATCAGATGACCGGCGGTGACAACGATCTGGACGGTGACGGCGAGGCGGATGGTTATCGAGTCTTTATTGAAGAAGCCTCTCAGGTTCTTTATCACTGGATATATACCCGCCGGCCGGATGGCAAGATTATGACCGAGGGCGACGATTACGAAATGACCCAAAACCCGGATAACACCTGGTTTGATAATCTGAAAACGGTAATGTTCAGCGCAGCGAATTTCTATAAGGATCCGTTGCTCTACCGGGAGTTGGTGGAGAATGAGAATCCCGGCCTTGTTCCCGGCGGTGCAGGTACGATTTTCTCAGCGGTGATGATTCTGGCGCTGAATGACCCCAGTACGCTGAATCAAGCCGCGGTGAATACCAAAATGTCCGACCTGCCTCTTTCCCGCTATTTGCCATCACCTTATCTGGGTATGGTGGCAAGAACCGGATGGAAATTCAGCCCCACGTCCTACAATGACTCCGAGGATGTGCTGGTTACTATGCAGATGACTCAAAAACAGGTGGGTGGTCACCAGCACAACGATACCGGCAGTTTCCAGATCTATTATAAGGGTCTGCTGACCGGAGATTCGGGATATTATGTCCTGATGGGTGAAGATCACGATGTGAATTATTACAAGCTGTCAGTGGCACACAACACCCTTTCCATTACCTCAAAGGCAAATCCGACGGGTGTTCAGAATGACAACACCTCTGTTTCCGACCTTCTTTCCCAACTGCCCAATGCCAAATACCTGCGCACAAAGCTGTTGGGACAGGAATTTGGCCCGGATACACATACACCGGACTACACTTACATTGCCGGCGATATTGCCGGTGCATACGATGCAAATGTGTTAGAAGCTGTCAGAAGTATGCTGTTTTTGAATCTTGAATTGGACGGACTTACAGATTATCCCGGTGCATTCATTGTGTTCGACCAGATCAAAACCAGCGAAGCAGACTCTAAAAAGAGTTTCTTGCTGCACACAATGTCGGAGCCGAACATCAATGGCAACACCATCACCCTCACCAACACCCTGACCACCGCAACAGATGCCTATAACGGCAAACTGGTGAACCAGATTCTGTATGTGGGCACTGCAGAAACGGCAGTTGCGCCAACCATTGAGGTGATTGGCGGTGAAGGTAAGGAATTCTGGTATAATGGTTCCAACCATCCTAACAGCAGTACGGTGAAGGATACAATGGCGTACGAACCCGGTTGGGGTCGTGTGGAGATTTCTACCCAAACGGCCGCAACGGATCAGACAGATTATATGCTGAATGTGATGTATGTCAGTGATGCCGATGGCAGTGTTGAAATTGTCCCATCCACACTGGTTAAGGGTGATGGTGTTATGGGCGCGCAGCTATTCAACCATGTGGCAATGTTCAATATGGATGGCAACAACCGAATTGATGGTGCTGTTACTTTCACCATCCCCACAAATGAAAATTATGCTACATTCAAGGTCAATCTGGCCGGTATGAAGGCAGGTGTGTGGACGGTTACGGCAAATGGCCAAAGCAAGGCCTGTGTTGTCTCCGAGAATGGTGGTATGCTCTACTTCGATGCACCTGCCGGGGTGGTTACTATCACGCCTCACGAGCATGTTTTTGACGACGAGATGGATGCTGTATGTAACCTCTGCGGTCACACTAGACCGGTCCATATCCATACTTTTGATATCACTAAGTGGATTAGCAATGAAACGCACCACTGGTATGCTGCTACCTGTGAGCACACTGCGGAAGTATGGGGATTGTCAGAGCACGACTTCGTTGACGGCGTTTGCTCCGTCTGCGGCGCAGAAGAGCCCTATGTTGGTCCTGAGACCGCTGACGATCTGGTCTTCCTGCAGGCTCCCAGCCTGTCCTTCCAGGACTACATTGGTATGCAGCTGCTGGCTAACGGCACCCTGGCCAACACCTACGACGAGCTTTATGTTGAAGCCATCCAGATCGATCCCGTCAAGGGTGCAGTCACCACCAAGCTGACCGGTATGCCTTACTACGGTGCATATCTGCTGTTCGACCAGCAGATCCTGTCCTGGTCCATGGCTGAGGAAGTTACCCTGACTATGTACGGTGTCAAAGCTGGCAAGACCTATGTTGGCCAGTCCTACACCGCATCCGTCGAGTCTCTGGCACTGTCCATGCTGCCCAAGAACGCAAGCAATGCTAAGGTTTGCCGTATTCTGGTTGATATGCTGAACTACGGTGCAGCTGTCCAGACTACCTTCGACCACAATGCTGACTACCTGCCCAACACCAATCTGGGCGAGTATGTCAATATGGGCACTGCTACCGATCCCGAGATGAGTGCAACCAACTCTTCCACCGGCACCGGTTCCGTTTCCATCCTGCAGACCTCCGTCAGTATGCAGTCCAAGGTTGAGATCCAGCTGGCCTTCATGGTCAACATCTCCGCCTAC
>SVLL01000002.1:0-64825 GCA_015067935.1 Oscillospiraceae bacterium
TACAATAGATAACTTTTCTTCTTTACTGCGTACAACGTATTTTCCTGCCATAGTTCCACCTCCAACTCTATAATAGCATAAAAATAATGGTAGGCACTTTCGTGTCTACCATTATTTTATCACTTCAGCATACGCCGTGGGCTTTTATTAATAATGCTTTTTCATTTCTTCCTTGGCGCGCAGCAGTTCTTCCTGCAGTTCCCGGGCACTCATTCGCAGCACACCGGAGCGTAGCGCACCTAATTGCACCAGCGAATCCGAGGTTGCGACCCGGAGATTATAATTGGTACCCACTTGGGCAACCAGTGACTCAATGTAGTTGTCACCGGTCTCGTTTTCCTTGGTGTAGACCACCTGAATATTGTGATGCTGCAGCTTTTCACCCGGATTACCCTTGACCTTGTAGCCGTCAAAGACCACAACCACGCGCCATTTCCGGAAACCGGCAAAGTCGCTGAGCCGGTCGCATAATTGCCGCCGGGCGTTTTCCAGATCTTCCTTGGCGACAGCTGCCAAATCCTCCCACGCGAAGATGATATTGTAGCCGTCCACAATGAGATATTGCTGCTTCAGGGGCTTGATGCTCCGCTTGTCTCCGTCGTCGGTGCGGGGGCGGGGGCGGTACAGCGTAGTGGATACCTCGCCGAATTCCCGGCGCATAATTTCCTCCAATTCCCGATCCTCAAGAGCAAGATTTCGTTGGATGACTTGGGGTTCCTTGGGCTGCTTCAGGCAGTTTTCAAGGTGCATATAGTCCGCAATTTCATTCCATTTCACCGTAAAACCTGCACCGTGGGCGCAGAAAACAGAATCCGGAGTATTTTCCAGATCTGCCTCCGGGTCATAAGAAAGCGCGGCGATGACTGCCTCCGTATTGTGGCAGGGCTTGTAGCCGTCCAAGGTGATCTGCAGCCGTCCGGTGCCTTGGGTGTAGGCCGCCACCTGCTCGGGATAATCCCCCAATTCCGATGCCGGCAGAATGCCCCGGAGAATGGACAGCTCTCCGCTGTTTTCCGGTGCGTCGAACTCGCCGCCCATAGCCCGGATGTCCGTGATGGCTCTGCCGATTTGGGGCGTGGGGACGGTCAGCACGAAGCTGTACCACGGCTCAAGAAGCACCGATTTTGCCTGCATAAGACCTTGCCGGATGGCTCGGTAAGTGGCCTGCCGGAAATCACCGCCCTCGGTGTGCTTTAAGTGGGCGCAACCGGCGGCAAGGGTGATTTTCATATCCGTGATGGGTGCGCCGGTGAGGACACCCCGGTGGGTTTTCTCACTCAGATGCCCCATAATAAGGCGTTGATAGTTGATGTCCAGTAAGTCCGTGGAGCAAACGGTGTCGAATACCAAGCCGGAGCCAAGGGGCAGAGGCTCCAGAATCAAATGCACCTCCGCATAGTGACGCAGAGGTTCAAAATGTCCCACGCCCTCCACAGTATTCGAAATGGTTTCCTTGTAGAAAATCCGCCCGGTGTCCAGCGTTACATCCAGATGAAACCGTTCTTTCACAAGGCTGCGGAAGACCTCCAGCTGGACCTTGCCCATGATTTGGATGAAAATACTGCCGTTTTCCCACACCAGCCGGAGCATAGGGTCTTCTTCCTCCAAAAGCCGCAGCTGGGGCATCACAAGGGCAGGATCGGTGCCGGACATCAGGTTCACCCGATAGGTCATCACCGGCTCCAAGGTGGGAACAGCGTCGCTCTCTTCTACGCCCAGACCTTGACCGGCATAGGTGGCGGTCAGACCGGTGACGGCGGCTAACTGTCCGGGCAAAAGCACATCGGCAGGAGTGAATTTATCACCGGAATAGAGCCGCAGCTGAATGACCTTTTCCTCTGCCTTCTCACCCTTTTGGTTTACATAACATACAGAAGACCGTACCGGCAATTTACCACCGGTGACCTTCAGCCAAGTGAGCCGATTGCCCTGCGCATCCCGGGAGATCTTGTACACCCGGGCACCGAATTCTGCGCCCCATTGGGGGCGGGGGAGATAGGTATCCAGTGTCACAAGCAGCTTGTCAATCTCCTGCAGGTGCAGTGCTGCCCCGAAAATACAGGGGAACAGCTTTCCCTGTCCGATTTGTACCCGGATATCTTCGGCAGTGATGCTGCCGGATTCCAAAAACTGCTCCAGAAGTTGTTCGTCGCACATAGCCGCGCCCTCATACAGCTTGTCCTGCTCGCCAAAATCCACGCAGCCGGGGCTCAGCTCCTTTTGCAGCTGGGCAAGAATTTTCTCCCGGTCCGTGCCGGGCAGGTCCATTTTGTTGATGAACAGCACGGTCGGAATCTGATACCGCCGCAGCAGCTGCCAAAGGGTCAGGGTATGGGCCTGCACGCCATCGGTGCCGCTGATGACCAGAATCGCGCTGTCCAGAATGGGCAGCGTCCGCTCTGCCTCCGCAGAAAAATCCACATGGCCGGGGGTGTCCACAAGGGTGATGTCCAAGCTTTCTGTACAGATGTGCGCCTGCTTGGAGAAAATGGTGATTCCCCGAGCCCGTTCAAGGGCGTGGGTGTCCAGATAGGCATCCCGATGGTCCACCCGCCCCAAGCTTCGCCGCGCACCGCTTTGATACAGCAATGCTTCCGAAAGCGTGGTCTTGCCTGCGTCCACATGTGCCAGCAGACCAAGACTGATGTTCGGTCGTTCCGTAAAAATCCCCCCCTGTCGTGATGTTTTCCTCATTATACCACGGCAAGGGGGGTTCGTCGATATATTTTTCAAATTTTTAAACACAGAGCCAGTTTGCTTCATGTGCTTCCTTGGCTTCCGGCGGGACCAGCTCGGCAAGCATCCGGCAGATGGCCCTTTCCGGTACGGCATCGGCTCTGCCGGCGTTGCGGCGCAGCTGCTCCGTCCATTCGGTTTCCAGATAGACGATCCGGGTGGCGGCACCGTATTGGGCGAAAAGATTCACCTGCTTGCTGCGCACCATAGGGCTTAAATTGGTGGCGTTCCAGATGAACGGCTGCCTTGCCCGAAGAAATTCCTTTGCCTTCGCCCGGGCAAGCTCCACCACTTGGGTTTGCTTTTCTGTGGGAGAAATTCCGTATTCCTTTCGGATCTCATCCAGAGAAATCACCGGCAAATGGGGAACATTTTCCCGGATCCAAGTATCCTTGCCCGTGCCGGGCAGCCCGGAAAGGAGAATGATTTCCCCCCAACTGTCGTCATAGAGTTCCGCTTCCGGTGGGATTTCTCTGCCGGACAGATAGGCGTATCGGGTATACCGGGAAGGGAAGGGGAACGGACCTTCAAAGCAGCCGTTTTCCCTTGCAAATTCCCGGCAAAGCTGTACCTGCTCCGCCATTTGCAGCCGGCTTACGCCAATTCTGCCCAGCGCATCCGCCTCGCACAGAACGCAAAGTAGTTTCAAGGTGAACAGAGGGCAGTTTTCACCGTCCGCGGCAATGGAAAGAAGTCTGCGTTTGCCGTCGGGATGGTCAAGGGCGTGGGGCGGAAAGCTGTGATAGCGGATCAAATTGCACACAGTTTCCCGGAATTGCTGTTTTTCCGGTGTGCCGCAAAGCCCCAATGTCTGCCACAGAAATTCCCGCGCCATTTTTGCGCCTGCCAGCGTGTGATTGGGTGAGGTCCACCGCCCATCCTCCCACCGGGTGGTGGGCACTTTGCCAATGTCGTGGAGAAGGGCCCCAAGAAACACCGCCTGCTGTTCCTTTTCCAATAGATTTTGGAAGGCATCAAGGGTTATCAGGGTTTCACAGACCATTTTGGTATGGGTCCACACATCGCCTTCGGCGTGATAGATGGGGGCCTGCTCCGTCCGGGACATAGGGATCACGAAGGGTGACAGCACCGCTTCTATGCCGGGCCAATCGATATCTCGTCGGATTGCCCGATTGATTAGCTGCTGCAAGTCTTATCCCTCCTTACCGGGGAGCTTTGGCGCGTAGATTCCCTCCACCCCAATGGCCAAAGCGTTGGGCACGATGGGACGGTCCAGCCAATGGGTCTGGGAGCTGTCCACCGTTTGGGTAAAGGAGGCCCGAACATATTTCAGTCGGTCCACCACCTGACCGTTTTCCTCAATTTTGATATACAGCCCTTCCATTATGTCGGAAGGGTCGGTTTCCCGCACCTGCCGCGCGGCATCCAGCCCCAGCTGTTCGCTGGTTTTGCGCAGTGTGTCCGTCTTGTTTTCGCTGATGAACCGGGACTTGCCCAGCAGGGAAATCAGCGCGTCCTTGCTGTCGAACACGCCTTCCTTCAACACGGGAACAGACACTACAGGCAGATTCTTCAGCATTTCGTACCGACGGGCGGTGGAGAGAAAAATCTGCTCCTGCCGGTCGAAAATGTCAAACTCCAGAAAATAGTGGGGAAGCTTGTCGTAGTACACCGTATGCTTGGCGTACATCCACTCGCCATACATAATGTAGCGAGTGCCCAGTACATCAAAAAAAGCATCCTGATGGATATTGGCCCATTGCTTCATCAGGTTATAATGCCGCTCCCGATAGCCTCCGGTGAGGTAATGCCCCCGGCTTTGCAGCAGGAGCGTGCCGTCCGAATCGAAGGAAATGGCGGTGTTGGCTCCGTCGATTTTTTCCTCTACCACCAAGTGCCTGCCCCTGATGGCAGAAAAGGGCACTTGGGACAGATCCTCATCCCCCGGCTGGAGCCGCGAGCCCTCCAGATGAGGGGTTCGGGGGTATTTCTTTAAAGTTACGGCTTCCATTTTATCCCTCCTTGTGGATGGACGCAATCAAAATCAGGTGACCGTTTACACCGCTGAAATGCAGCTTTGTGCAACCGGCATCCCGGAAAAGCGCAGTTAAAATATCCTTGGTCAGCAGGTGAATGTGCTCCGGATTGTCGTCCTTTTGCGACGGCACGGACACCACCACATAATGCCTTGCCATCGTCACTGCGGCAGAAATGGCTTTGCCTACCTGGGGGATGTGCTCCAGCACCTCCAACAAGGTCACTACATCAAAGCTGTTTTCCGGAAAAGGCTGATCGCAGAGATTTGCCTGATGGGCGGTCAGCCGGCTGTAGCCCCCTGCGGAAAGCTCCCTGAGAAAAGTCACCCGTTTTTCCAGCAGGTCCAGCGAGGTGACCTGCACTTGGGGAAATTCCTCCATAAAGGGCAACAGAAACACGCCCCGTCCGCTGCCCACATCCAGCAGCGATTCAAATGCAATTGCGTGGAGAAAACCCAGCACCTGCCGCACCCGGGGCAGCTCGGTTTTGCCGGTCTTGAAGGGATAAAGCTTCTGCCCGGCGGCTTGCCCTAATGCAACGATGGCAGAAAGCTCCCCGTCGGTCAAAACCTCCAGAGGCATTTCCAGCAATTCCTGCGGTATTGCCGGCGTGCCGGTCTGCAGTGCGTGTCCCCGTAGCCAAGCGGCTGCAGGCTTTAAATCGTATCGGTCCGTCATTTCTGTCACCGTCCTTTCCGTATTTTCCTATGTGAAACAGTTTTTCTGCTGCATTTTCGCAGAAAAAAGCCGTGGTATATAAGAATTATACCACGGCAAGAGAATTTTGGCGATAGCTTATTTTCTTTTTTGCACGATCACGATTACCACAACAGCAACCACCATCACACCGGCCAGCGCAATGCCGATGACAGAGCCGAGATTCTCGGGTATGCTGCTGTCGGCTTCCAGCTGATTGGCAGACATTGTGGGCATGGGCGGAGCGGTGAAAGAGGGGGTGGTGGGTGCATCGGTATCGGCGGCAAATGCAGGAATGGCAAGCATCGTCAGCAAAAGCACCAAAAGCAGAAGAACAGATACTCTTTTCATAAGTCTTTTCCTTTCTGAGTTATGCGGCTTTGTCGTAGCCGTCTATTTCCATATCTGAGGTGGAGAGGAAGAAGGCGATGGTTTGACCGTCGGTGACCAGAATCACATCACCCATCAGGTCGGTGCGGTACAGCTCCACTTCCGCCTTTTTCAGCCGATTCATCGGAGCATCGTGGGGGTGACCGTATTCATTGTTCCGTCCGCAGGAAACCACACCGTAGTCCGGGTCTACCTTATCCAAAAAGCCTTGGCTGGTGGAGCTGTAGCTGCCGTGGTGTCCCACCTTCAGCACATCTGCCTTCAGGTCGGTGCCGGCTGCCAAAAGCTGATTCTCCGCGTATTTTTCCATATCTCCGGTGAAGAGGAACTTCTTCTCTCCAAACTGGACCATCAGCACCAAGGAGGTATCGTTCAGGTCGTTATATTGGTCCGCATCCTGCACGGGTCCCAGCACCTTGATAATCAGCCCGTCAGCGGCATAGACAGTGCCCGGCTCGGGATGCTGAATGGTCAACCCCTGCCTGTCCGCGGCCCGGACAAGATACTGAAAGGCCGCGCTTTCGTATGTAGCGTGAGAGCACCAGACCTCCTTGGTGGGAAAGGCGTTCATCGCATCGGAGATGCCGCCCATATGGTCCAGATGGGGGTGGGTGGTCACCACCAGATCCAGCTCCTCCACGCCGAACCGGCGCAGATATTTCACCACCTCGCCGGAGGTGCCCAGATTGCCGGCATCGATCAGCACCGTGGTTTCTCCGGCAATTAAAAGCATACCGTCCGCCTGATCCACATCCATGTAGTGGATAATCAGATGCTCCGCACCGAATTTCGGCGCAGCGTCCGTTTCCGGGGCAGCACAGCCGGAAAACAGCAGGGAAAGCAGCAGCAAGACCGCGAAAACACGCTTCATTTCCTGCCCTCCACAGTGAGATTATCGTTGTTTTTCGCCTTTTTCTGCTGATTCAGCCAGGTGTTCATCACCATACCGTGAGGCAACAGCTTGACGAGCCGCACCTGCATCCGGGTGAAAAAGCCGGGAACGGCATAGTCCTTTTTGGATTTATACAGTGCCTTCAGACCGTAGGCAACGCAGAAATCCGCGTCATAAAGCCGGTCATAATACTGCACTTCGCCTTCGTTGGTCTGGCAGGCGTGATTGAAAAACTCCGTTTTGACCCAGCCGGGATTCATTGCCATCATCCGGATGCCCTTGCTTTTCAGCTCCCGGTTCATTGCCCGACTGTAGCTGAGCACAAAGGCCTTGGTGGCACCGTAGGTGGTGATGTAGGGAACGGGCTGAAAGGCAGAAAGGCTGTCCAGCTGCAGAATGTGGCTGGAATCGGGCATATAGGGAATGCACAGACGGGTCATCACCACAAGTGCCTTGCAGTTTAAATCCAGCATTTTGCAATCGTCTTCGATGCTGACTTTTTCAAAATAGCCGAATTTGCCAAAGCCTGCGGCATTGACCAGCAGCCGGATTTCCGGCTTTTCGGTTTCCAGAAGCTTTTGAAAATCTTCAAAGCTGTTTTCGTCCAGCAAATCCAGAGAAATGGGGCGCACCGGCACCGCACATTCGCTTTTCAGGGATTCCAGAGCCGCCTGCCGACGGGCAATGGCCCATATTTCATCCACCTGCACATAGTTGGTCAGCTGCAGGACAAATTCCCGTCCCATACCGGAGCTTGCGCCGGTGACGATTGCGATTTTCATAGCATATTCCTCCTGATTTCGGCAAGCAGTGCCGCTTTTTCGTTTTCTATTTCTTCGTCCAGCACCATGCTCAGCAAATGGTTCAGCATCTTGCCGATGTCCTTGCCGCAGATGCCCAGTGCCATCAAATCGTGTCCGTTTACTGCCAGCTCCCGGAGGGACAGACAGCTGTTTTCGGCAACCAGTTCATCCACAATGCGGTGCATTTCACCAAAGGCAAATTCCTCGTCTTGTACGCCCTTGCCGCCAATGTCTGCCTCCTGCAGCTGCAGCAGCTTGCGCAGCCTTTCCTCGCCCCAACGGCTCAGATGCCGCCGCAGGAGCTTTTTGTCCGCATCCGGGCGGTTCATGTGCCGTGAAACAAGGAATATTACCTCTTCCCGAAGCGCAGTAGGGGCTTTCAGCCGGTGGAGAATTTCCTCCGCCATTTTCGCGCTGACCTCAGCGTGACCGTAATAATGCCCCTGCCCGTCCTCACCGAAGGACAGTGTTTCGGGCTTGCCCAGATCGTGCAGCAGTGCCGCCCAGCGCAGGGAAAGCACCGGGGGAACGCCGGCGACCACATGGCAAATGTGCGTATATACATCATAGATATGATGCTTGTTATGTTGGGCAAAGCCCACGGTGGGGCGAAGCTCCGGAATGACCTGGGTCAGAATCGGCGCAAACCGAAGCAGGTCCTCCACGGAAACAATGGGTAAAAGCTGGCATAATTCGTCGAAAATCCGCTCTTTTGCGATATTTTCCAAAAGGGGAGCCTTGTCATACATTGCCTGCAGGGTCTTTTCTTCTGTATGCAGACCAAAGCGCACGCCAAAACGGCATCCCCGGAGAATCCGCAGGGCATCCTCTGCAAAGCGGGCATCTGCATCCCCGACTGCGCGCAGAATCTTATTGTTCAGGTCCTGCTGACCGCCAAAGGGGTCTGCCAAGCCTCGGGTGGGGGACCAGGCCATGGCATTGACCGTAAAATCCCGACGGGACAGATCCGCCTCGATATTGGTTTCAAAATTCACCCAGCCCGGGTGGCGGTTGTCCGCGTAGTCACCCTCGGTGCGGAAAGTAGTGATCTCCACCACACCGTCTTCCGTTACCACGCCCACCGTGCCGTGCTTTTCTCCGGCCAGCACCAGTGTGCGGTCGGCAAAGATTTCCTTGATCTGCCAGGGCAGAGCGTTGGTGCACAGGTCGTAATCGTGGGGAGTAAGTCCCAGCAGAGCATCCCGGACGCAGCCGCCGACGGCATAGCAGGCAAAGTTATTCAGTTCCAGTTTTTCAAGACATTGCCTGACGGTGTCCGGTAAATACATATCTGTCTCTCCTAAAAAATGTTGCGGCAAAGCAGCTAAGGCTTCCCCTTGAGAGGAAGCCGGCATTTGTGAGGAACGGGCAAATGACTGATGAGGTGTAAAAACAAATCTAACACCTCATCCGCCCCTTTGGGGCACCTTCTTCTCAAGGAGATGGCTTTATTCTGCGCTCTCTGCTTCCGTATTTTCTTCCTCTGCTTCCGTATTCTCTTCCTCCGCGACCTCATCCTCACCCGGCTCTAAGCTGCAGAGGGTGAAAAACATCCACACAGCGCAGCCGATAAAGAACACCGGATTGTCACAGCTGGGCAGAGTGGCAATGGAAAAGAACAAAGCGGAAAGGGAGAAAAAGGCATAGTCGCGGCGATTTCCAAGGTCTACATCAAAGGCGGCGCGCTGATAGCCGGCCAACATCGTAAACACAATGGCCAGCAGCTCAAAGGCATAGGTCTGCAGCTGGGGATAGGAGCTCCACAGCCGATAATGGGATACCAGATAGATCAGCAGAAATACGCATACGGCAGTATGCAGGAGCATATTGGGTTTCAAGCCGATATAGCGGCACCACGCAAGCACCAAGAGGGCCGCAACCGCCACAAAGCCCAACACGGCGGCAGTGGTCTGAATGATATCCGCAGGCTGTGCCAGCTCGGCAATGACGGCAATGCAAAAAGCGGCAGCGGCCAGCACCGTACCCAAGGCGGGGACAGTGGATGCAGGGAAATTTTCCTCATATTTTTTAAGGCCGCCCAGCTTCCGGGTGCCGATGAAAAGCAGCACCATCGCAATGGCAACATAGACCCAGCTCATACTGTCAAAGAGATGCCCGGCAGGATACAATCCCCGATCATCCGTTCCCAGATTGAAGAAATACAGCCGGAATACGGCGGTGACAATTCCCAAAATCAAAACCGCAAAGGGTAAGAAGGCAGGCTTTTTCAATTTTTCCAAATAGCCGGGTTTCCAAAAAGATTTCATAATTTGCCTCCGTTAAAACAAGGTGATGAGATAGAAAATGCCTGCCAGCAAAGGCTGATGGAGCAGGTAAACCCATAGAGAGTGCCGCCCGAAGAAGGAGAAAAAGCGCACGATGACATTCTCCTGCCGGACCATAGGAAGCAGAGACTCCTTTTTCTTGTAAAGGGTTTTGCCAATGGCACTGCCGATGAGGAAAAAGCCCAGATTGGGCAGCAGGGGGAAATAGTCAGAGGAGGCAAAGCCTTGCGGGGGCAGTCCCAGAGAAATCAACCACGGGCTGTCAATGACCAACTGCCGGCTGTGAAGCAGCCCGTCCAGATACAGACCCAGCACCACTAGAAATAGTCCGTGGAACAGCAGGCCCCACCAAGGGGTATTCTTATAGGTGGGCCACAGAAGCATACAAGTGCCGAGGCAATGGAGTACGCCGAAATAGATGATAATGATCTTGTCGGCAAAACCGAAATGATACATTCCATAAGTGACTGCGGAAATAATCAGTCCGCAGGCGAAAACCACAATACCTCTGCGGACGCTGTGGCTGCCCAAGGTCACGCAGATGCCGGAAAGGAGCAGAAACAGCACACCGCCCCACTGCTTGATGAAGGAAAAGAGCGGTGGGTATTCCCACTGCACCAATTGATAGAGCTGCACAAGGTCATAGATGAAATGCACCACCAGCACACCGAGAATACAGATTCCCCGGAGCACATCCAGTTCCCAAATTCGTTTTTTCATATATGGTGACCTCCCGGCAGTGGTTTGATGCAGGGTGGGGGCTTGCACCCACCCTACAGATAATCAATTGAATTATAACAGCTTTTCTCGGTAATTTCTACCCCTTAGGCGTGTATTTTACACTTGTTTCCCGGAAAGAAATGGAGTATAATAGTAGAAATTGCGATTTTGGAGGGATGAAAATGCTGTTAACCGGATTAACGGTGCTTTCTCTGCTGTCGGCATTGACCGCCTGCCTATTCAGCGGAATCGGTCTGCACTGGCTCTGGGTCTTGCCCGTAGGCTTTGTGGGAAGCTTTCTGGGATGGCTGATTCTGGCGGCACTGTTTTTGCTGATTGCCTGCCTTTGCATTGATCCTAATAAGCCCCAGCTGCACGACAGCCGTTTTTACCGGCTGCTGGTGAATTTATACGGTCCGATGGTGCTGACCATCGGCGGTGCGAGAATCCATACGAGGGGGCTGGAGCAAGCGCCCAAGGCCGGACGGTTTTTGTTGGTGTGCAATCACCTCCACGAAGCCGACCCGGTAGTTCTGATGAAATATTTCCCCAAAAGCCAGCTGGCCTTCATCGGCAAGCAGGAGACGAAGGATATGTTCCTCATCGGGCCGTGGATGCACAAGCTTATGTGCCAGCTGATCAACCGGGAAAATGACCGGGAGGCCCTGAAAACCATTTTGGAATGCATCCGGCTGATTAAAGAGGATGAGGTTTCCATCGGTGTGTTCCCCGAGGGCTACATCCGTCCCAACCGGAAGCTGCATCATTTCCGCAGCGGCGTGTTTAAAATCGCCACAAAGACCAATGTGCCCATTGTGGTGTGCACTCTGACCAATACCAACCATATTATCAAAAATTTGCTGCACCTGAAGCCCACGCACATTGATCTGCATCTGCTGAAGGTCATCAAGCCGGAAGAATATGCAGGCAAAACCACCGTGGAAATAGCCGACGAGGTCTACCAAATGATGGCCGACGACTTGGGTCCGGAGCGGGTATCTACAGAAGAGGAAGAAATTTCTTGATTTCCTGCGCAAACCCTTGTATAATGAGTTGTCAACAAAAAATAATCCGAAAATTTGGAGGATATATCAATGAAAAACAGCGAAAAGACTTTGGATATGATCGTAAATCTGTGCAAGAACCGTGGCTTTGTGTATGCCGGTTCCGAGATTTACGGCGGTCTGGCCAACTCTTGGGACTACGGCCCCTTGGGCGTGGAGTTCAAGAATAATGTAAAGAAGGCATGGCTGAAGAAGTTTGTGCAGGAATCCCCCTACAATGTGGGCCTGGATGCCGCCATTCTGATGAACCCCACCACTTGGGTCACCACCGGCCATGTGGGTTCCTTCTCCGATCCTCTGGTGGACTGCAAGGGCTGCGGTGCCCGTCAGCGCGCCGATCAGCTGATCTCCGCATCCGAATCCGGCAAGGATGTGAATGTGGATGCCATGAGTCAGGAAGAGATGGATGCGTATATTGCCTCCCACGAGGATGTGATCTGCCCCAGCTGCGGCAAGCATCACTTCACCTCCATCCGCAAGTTTAACCTGATGTTCAAGACCCAGATGGGCGTTACCGAGGATTCCTCCTCCACCGTCTATATGCGTCCTGAGACTGCACAGGGTATCTTCGTGAACTTTGCCAATATTCAGCGTACCACCCGTAAGAAGCTGCCCTTCGGCGTGTGTCAGGTGGGTAAGGCCTTCCGTAATGAGATCACCCCCGGCAACTTCACCTTCCGTACCCGTGAGTTCGAGCAGATGGAATGTGAGTTCTTCTGCCAGCCCGGCACCGATCTGGAGTGGTTTGCCTACTGGAAGGATTTCTGCAAGAATTGGCTGATCTCCCTGGGCATCAAGGAGGATTCCCTGCGCCTGCGTGACCACGATCCTGCAGAGCTGGCCTTCTACTCCCGTGCAACTACCGACATTGAGTACCAGTTCCCCTTCGGCGGCGGCTGGGGCGAGCTGTGGGGCATTGCTGACCGTACCGATTACGATCTGGGCCGCCATCAGGAGGCTTCCGGCAAGAATCTGGAGTACTACGATCAGGAGCGCAACGAGCACTACATTCCCTATGTCATCGAACCTTCTCTGGGCTGTGACCGTGTGGCACTGGCCTTCCTGTGCGAGGCTTATGACGAGGAAGTTGTGGGTCAGGACAAGAATGGCAAGGACGATGTGCGTACTGTGCTGCGTCTGCATCCTGCACTGGCTCCCTTCAAGGCAGCCATCCTGCCCCTGAGCAAGAAGCTGTCCCCCAAGGCCGAGGAGATCTATGCCGAGCTGCGCAAGCACTTTATGGTGGACTTTGACGATGCCGGCTCCATCGGCAAGCGTTACCGCCGTGAGGACGAAATCGGCACTCCCCTGTGTATCACCGTGGACTTCCAGACTGTGGGCGACGAGAACACCCCTGCGGATGACTGCGTCACTGTCCGCGACCGGGATACTATGGAGCAGGTTCGTGTACCCATCAAGGACCTGCAGGCATATATCGCCGAAAAGTGCTATTTCTGAGAATAAAAAGAACAGACCCAAGCGGGTCTGTTCTTTTGTTATACCGTTTTCGTTTCTTCCAGGGATAAAATGGCATCTCTGTCCTTATAGGCCGACCGGATCACAAATTGGAAAGCGACGATCACGACGATCATAATGGAGCCGAAGATCCAGAAGCAGGGGCGGTAAGTGCCGGAAAGGTTGCGGATCCACTCACCCAAAGGAGAACCTAAGCAAAGCCCCAGAGAATTCATAGCCATAAAAATGCCCAAAACCTTGTTATAGGAGGCAGAACCGAACAGATCATTGGTCAGCAGGGGAATCATAACGGTTTCCAAAGGCAGGGCTGTGCTGGATAAGATTGTGGCGGTCATAGCAAAGACCATCCCTATGGTGTTGGGACCGGTCAGAGAACCATTCAGGATAAAGGTACTCAGTCCGGCAAACTGGCAAAGCAGCAGGGCGGCGCGCAGGCCCCATTTGTCATAGGTGGTGCCGGTGATCAATTTGGAGCAGGTGAGCACCAAAGAGGATACGGTTGCGGTGGCAGCCAAAAAACCGGAGGAAAAGCCGAGATCAGAAAGATAAACAATGGTAATGCTGCCGATGCTTTGCAGGCTGATACCGGTCAGGAAAACCAAAAAGGCAGCAAGGTAGAAGTAGGGTCTCTTCTTGACTGCGGTGTATTCCATACCCACCCATAAGGCGTTCTTCGGCTGCTTTTTCTGTTTGCCGGTGGCCATAGGGCCGTCGTTGGGATTATCCCGCAGGAAGAGGATGATAAACACACCGATGACCAGCGTGACGATGGCAGAAAGCAGAAATGCTTTTCGAAAACCAAACGCACCGCTATCGATGAGCGGGGTGACGATCTGCGCAGCGGCGGCACCGCCGATGCCGTTGGCGGCCATTACGATGCCGGTATATTTGCCGATGTCCTGCTTAAACCACCGACGCACGATGGTGCCGGCCATTGTGCCGCCTACGAATACGATACCTGCGCCGTGCAGCGCACCGGCGAGATAAAAAGCCGCCAGCGTAGAACCGAATGCACGCAGCAAAGTGGCGCCGATCATTGCGGACAGACCGGCAAAGACCATCGTCCTGAAACCGAAACGGCTGACCATCGTACCGAAGGACAATGCAACCAGCACCTGCGCGGCATAGCGGATGCTGGACCAGTAAGAGTAGGCCAGGCGGTCAATTCCCAGTGCGCTGGTGATGGGCTTGGTAAAAAGACCTTGGTTGCTGCTGCAGAACCCCAGGCACAAAAACTCCATTAAAAAGCAGATAACAAGGATGACCCATTTATAATTGGGATCGGTTTTTTTGAGTGCCATTTTAAAAACCACTTCTTTCTCCGGCAGATATACTACCGCGACACTGCTATTATCTTACTATAACTCGGTTTTTGGTGAAGCGCAAGCAAAAAGTTTGGCAAGGGCAACCCCGCATTCGGCTCTCTGCGCCGCGGACGATCTGTATGGAAACAGAGAAAAAAACTTTCTCTTTGCCTTGACAAAGCGGGAAAAAAGGTCTATAACATATTTGTGGCAGTATGCTACACAAGAATATGAAAATCTTGCACCTTTTTGTGCAAACTATGAAAGGATGTTTATCAAAATGGAGAAATTGGCACTTCACGGCGGTACTCCTGCCAAGACCGTCCCCTACACCCGCGGCAAGCGTTTCGGCAAAGAAGAGCTGGCATATCTGGAAGAAGCTCTGAATCAGAACACCCTGTTTTACTGGTTCGGCAAGATGACAAAGCGGCTGTGCGCTAAGTTTGCGGATATGTATGGCGCAAAGTACTGCGTCGCTACCAGCTCCGGTACTTCTGCCATCCATGTGGCTCTGGGTGCGTGCGGCGTGGGCCCCGGCGATGAAGTTATCACTGCTCCCATCACCGATATGGGCAGCGTGATCGGTATCCTGTTCCAGAATGCCATTCCCGTCTTTGCAGATGTGGACCCCAATTCTTATAATATGACCGCTGAGTCCATCGAAGCCAAGATCACCGACCGCACCAAGGCCATTCTGGTGGTCCACCTGGCCGGCAACCCTGCCGAAATGGACAAGATCATGGAAGTTGCCAACAAGCACGGCATCTATGTCATTGAGGACTGCGCACAGGCTTACTGCTGCTCCTACAAGGGCAAGCTGGCCGGCACCTTCGGTCACATCGGCTGCTTCTCCCTGAACGATTTTAAGCACATTTCCGCAGGCGACGGCGGTATGATCATCATGAACGATGAGAAGCTGTACCACGATGCCCACATGTTTGCGGATAAGTGCTACGACCGCATCGGCTCCGATGTAAAGAAGAATGTTCCCTATCTGGCTCCCAACTATCGTATGAGTGAGCTGGTGGGCGCAGTGGGTCTGGCACAGGTGGAGAAGGTGGAGGACATCTGCGCAAAGCGTCATGTCTACGGCGATAAGCTGAACGCTGCTCTGCAGGATATCCCCGGCCTGATGCCCCATAAGGTGCTGGACGGTGCTTACTGCTCCTGGTGGTTCTATCTGATGCGCATCGACGAGGAAGTTATGGGCTGCACCAACAAGGAGTTCTTTGCCGCTCTGGAAGCCGAAGGTGTCGGCGGCCAGTGGGGCTACATCCCCTCCTGCGTGTACCAGTATGATCTGTTCAAGAACAGAAATGCATACCCCGGCACCCACTATCCCTTCGACGGTACCCACGGTAACCCCATCGAGTACCACGATGGCGACTGCCCCAACGCTGAGGCGGTGCTGGCTTCCTGCATCAAGCTGGTGATCAACGAGTTCTACACCGAGCAGGACTGCGATGAGACCATCGCGGCAATTCGCAAGGTTGCAAACTACTTCCTGAGCAAGAAGAACGGCTAAAATTACATAGGAAAAAGCGCAGTGGTTCGCCACTGCGCTTTTTAGAGTGCCAAAGAACCCCCAAACCGTCAAAATGGAAATATGGCAGTTTTAGGACCGTACAATATGGAAACCGAATTTGAACACCGGGACAAACATATTGCCTGCAGGCGGAGAATGCTTGCAGCACAAGACATTTTGACTTACTGCGTAAACTGCACGCTGCCGTACACCGGTACGCCGACGCGTGCAGTTTGCTTGTCTTTGGGGCTTCCTTGCCCTCTGGCAGTCCGTCAAAAAATGTATTTGTTGACGGACTGAAAAGCGCAGTGGTTCGCCACTGCGCTTTTTCGCGCTTTGGCATAGGAAAAAATGGAAAAAATTGTAAAATTTTCGTAGGAAAATTATGGTTTTGCCCCCTTTTTCCTTGCAATTTGAGATGTGATGTAGTATACTGTATCGTGATATAATGCGTGGAAGTGTGCGCTTGTGAAATAACGATAAAATCTACAGCAATCCCTTTAAGGAGAATAGCTATGAGCAAAGCGTTGAAAGAGAATAAAGATAATATGAGGCAGGCACATAAGAAGTCTGCAAACTGGGAGCATTGGCATATTGTGACCATCTTCCTGCTGGTCTTTGATGTGTTGGCCGCCGGCGGCTCCTACTTTTTGGCACTGTGGTTTCGGTTTGACTGTCAGTTTTCCGAAATCGAGGCCAAATATCTGGAGGCTTGGCTGAAGTTTATGCCCATCTATGCTCTTATCAGTGTGGCGGTGTTCTGGGCACTGAAGCTGTACCAGAGCATTTGGCGGTTTGCCAGCTTTGTAGAGCTGGAGCGGCTTATCATCAGCGCAGGCATTTTGGGCGCGAGCCATACGCTGCTGATCACCTTCCTCTTCCAGCGTATGCCGGTTACCTACTATGTGTTTGGCATCGCCATCCAATTCTTCCTGATGGTGTCCGTCCGTTTCGGTTATCGGTTTGTGCTGCTGGAGCGGAAAAAGAGGGATCGGGCTACTCAGCGGACGCTGGCACGCCGGGTTATGCTCATCGGTGCCGGCTCTGCCGGTCAGATGATCCTGCGTGATCTGAATAATGCCAAGGAAATGAAGGATTGCGTGTGCTGTATCATTGACGACAACAGCAACAAATGGGGCCGGTTTATTGACAATGTTCCCATCGTAGGCGGCAGAGAAGACATTTTATTGAATGTGGAAAAATACAAGATCGAAAAGATCTTTTTGGCCATCCCCGGTGCCACCGCTGAGCAGCGGCGGGACATTCTGGACATCTGCAAGGAAACCGGCTGTGAGCTGAAAAATCTGCCCTCTGCCTATAGCTTCGTGGAGGAGGATGTTTCCGCAAAGCACATGAAGGATGTGGATGTGGAGGACCTGCTGGGCCGCGACCCGGTCAAGGTGGATATGGAGGAGATTTTCAACTTCATCACCGGCAAGGTCATTCTGGTCACCGGCGGTGGTGGCTCCATCGGCAGTGAGCTGTGCCGGCAGATCGCCCAGCATCACCCTAAGAAGCTGATTGTTTTCGATATTTACGAAAACAATGCCCACGCTATCGGTCTGGAGCTGAAGGATAAGCATCCGCAATTGGATCTGGATGTGCTCATCGGCTCTGTCCGTGACAGCCGCCGGATCAATCAGGTGTTTGCCAAGTACAAGCCGGATGTGGTCTACCACGCGGCAGCGCACAAGCATGTTCCCCTGATGGAGGACAGCCCCTGCGAGTCCATCAAGAATAATGCCATCGGCACCTATAAGACCTGCTTCGCCGCAATGATGAACGGCTGCAAGCGATTTGTGCTGATTTCTACCGATAAGGCGGTGAACCCCACCAACATTATGGGCGCGTCCAAGCGTCTTTGCGAAATGATCGTTCAGTCCTTCGACCGGAAAATCCGGGAGGGTAAAGCGCATGAGCTGTTTATGATGCACATTCACCGCTCCGAGAGCAAGGACAGTATGATGGATTCCATTCAGGTGATCGCCAAGCCGACCACGGATTTTGTGGCGGTGCGGTTCGGCAATGTGCTGGGCAGCAACGGCTCTGTGATTCCCCGCTTTAAGGAGCAGATCGCCCGTGGCGGTCCTGTGACGGTGACCCATCCTGATATTATCCGCTATTTTATGACCATCCCCGAGGCTGCCTCTCTGGTTCTGCAGGCGGGCACCTACGCTGAAGGCGGTGAGATTTTTGTGCTGGACATGGGTTCTCCCGTGAAGATTGACACGCTGGCCCGGAATCTGATCCGTCTGTCCGGTCTGACACCGGATGTGGACATTAAGATCTCCTATACCGGTCTGCGAGCCGGCGAGAAGCTGTACGAGGAAAAGCTGATGAGCGAGGAAGGCCTGAAGACCACACCCAACAAGCTGATCCACATCGGCTGCCCCATTCCCTTTGATGTGGATGAGTTCCTGAAGCAGCTGCAGGGCCTGATGGATGCGGCCTATGCCGGTGAGGAAAACAAGATCCGTGAACTGGTGGCGAAATCCGTAACCACCTATCATCCTGCCGGAGAACACGGCTCGGAGGATAAGGGTGCGGCCTACGAACAGCAGATTTCCGAAACCGGCACGAAAGAGATCCCGGTGGGTGTATAAAAAAACAATGTAACCGAGGAATAAGCTATGAAATACGAGGCATTTAAGAATAAAGTCTGGCTGGCGACCCCGACGATGCACGGGGAGGAAATGAAATATGTGCAGCAGGCCTATGACACCAACTGGATGAGCACCGTAGGTGAAAACATCAACGAGGTGGAAAAGCAGATTTGCGGATTTGTGGGCTGCAAGTATGCGGTGGGGCTTTCCTGCGGCACTTCAGCACTGCATCTGGCAGTGAAGCTGGCAGGCGTTAAGCCCGGGGACAATGTGTTTTGCACGGATATGACCTTCAGCGCAACGGTCAATCCGGTGCTCTACGAAAAAGCCAATCCCATCTTTATCGACACAGAGTATGATACATGGAATATGGACCCGGCGGCATTGGAAAAGGCCTTTGAACTGTACCCGGACACCAGGGTGGTCATTGTAGCCAACTTGTACGGCACGCCCGCCAAAATGGAGGAGCTGTGTGCCATTGCCAGAAAGCACAATGCCATCCTGATCGAGGATGCGGCGGAGTCTCTCGGTGCCACCTACAAGGGCCGGCAGACCGGCACTTTCGGCGATTACAATGCCATTTCCTTTAACGGCAACAAGATCATCACCGGTTCTTCCGGCGGTATGCTGCTGACGGATGATCTTGAGGCGGCAAACAAGGCCAGAAAATGGTCTACCCAGAGCCGGGAAAACGCCCCGTGGTATCAGCACGAGGAGGTTGGCTACAACTACCGTATGAGCAATGTGATCGCCGGCGTGATCCGGGGCCAGCTGCCGTACCTCGGCGACCATGTGGCAAGGAAAAAGGCCATTTATACGCGCTATAAGGAGGGCTTCAGAGATTTGCCGGTGACGATGAATCCTTACGATCCGGAAACTATGGAGCCGAACTTCTGGCTGTCTTGTATGCTTATTGACCGGGACGCAATGTGCCCTCAGGTCAGAGATGATGCCCGGGGGCTTTATGTTTCCGAAAAGGGCAAGACCTGCCCCACGGAGATCCTCGAAACCCTTGCTGCCTATAATGCAGAGGGCAGACCCATCTGGAAACCTATGCATATGCAGCCCATCTTCCGGATGCACCCCTTCATCACACGGGAGGGAAACGGCCGGGGCAGAACCAATGCCTATATTGCCGGCGAAGGTGCGGATGTGGGCGCGGATATTTTCGCAAGAGGCCTATGCCTGCCCAGTGACATTAAAATGACTGCCGAAGAGCAGGATAAGATCATTGAAATCATCAGAGCCTGCTTTGACTGAACACAAACGAGGTTTACGAAATGTACGCAAAATGCTTTAAAAGACTACTGGATTTTGTCCTGTCGGTAATAGCTTTGCTTGTGCTGTCCCCTGTGCTAATACTGTTGACATTGATCGGTGCCGTCGCAATGAAGGGCAATCCCTTTTTTACCCAGCCCAGACCGGGTCGGAAGGGGAGAGACGGCAAGGAGAAAATCTTCCGTCTTATCAAATTCCGCTCCATGAGCAACGCCCGGGATAAGGATGGCAATTTACTGCCGGACGAGCAGCGTCTGGGAAAATACGGTGCGCTCCTGCGCTCCACCTCTCTGGATGAGCTGCCTTCTCTGGTCAATATTGCTCTGGGACAGCTGTCCATCGTGGGGCCCCGCCCGCAGCTGGTGCGGGATATGACCTTTATGACCGAGCAGCAGCGGCGGCGTCACGATGTGCGCCCCGGCCTGACCGGCCTGGCGCAGGTCAATGGCCGCAACAACATAACCTGGGAGCAGAAGCTGGAGTATGACCTGCAGTACATCGACAGCGGCATTACCCTTTGGGGAGATTTGAAAATCATCCTCAAGACGGTGGGGAAAGTGCTGAAAAGAAGCGACACCGTCCGGGAAGGCACTGTATCGGATATGGATTTCGGTGACTGGCTGATGCAGGAAGGAAAGATCGATCGGGAAACCTACGACGAAAAACAAGCGCAAGCCAAGCAGCTGCTGGGCGTGTAAGCCGCAGCTGCGAAGAGAGGATGATTAAAGTGGAAAAGTACAGCGTGTTGCAGACGGTGTATAAAAGCGATGAGCCCGCTGCCTTCAAAACCAGTCTGGAGAGTATGCTGACGCAAACCGTTCAGCCGGCCGAGGTGGTTTTGGTCAAGGACGGTCCTGTGCCGGAGTCTTTGCAGAGCGTGATTGATGAACTGGATCAGGCATATCCCGGCATTATCGTGCAGGTGCAGCTGCAGACCAATGTGGGTCTGGGTTTGGCATTGAACGAGGGCCTGAAGTGTTGCCAATATGAGCTGATCGCCCGTATGGACTCCGACGATATTTCCCTGCCGACCAGGTGCGAAAAACAGCTGGAAATGTTCGCGGCTGATCCGGAGCTGGATATTGTGGGGTGCCCCGTCAAGGAATTCAAGGACGACCCTCAGCACATTGTGGGCGTGCGCTCCGTGCCCCTTGAAAATGATGCGATTCACCGCTATGCAAGAAGACGGGATCCTTTTAATCACCCTACCGTAATGTACCGCAAGAGCAAGGTTATGAAATACGGTCCTTACGGCAATTTCCGCAAGAATCAGGATTCCGCACTGTGGCTGGATATGCTCAGCAATGGCTGTAAGGCGGCAAATTGTCCGGAGCATCTGCTGCTGTTCCGCTTCGATGAGGGTACTTACAAAAAGCGCAAGGCGTGGATCAATACCAAATCCCTCATTCAGATCCGTTGGGATTCCTGCAGAAGAGGCTTCAGCTCCTTCTGGGATTTCCTGATCGTTGCGGTGGCACAAATGGGCATCTTTATTCTGCCCACCTTTGTGCAGAAGTTCGTTTACACGAAGATTCTGAGGAGAAGTTATGAGTCTTGAGCAAAAGGTTAATTATTTTCTGAACAAATTCCCCAGCATTAAGAAATACATCAAGCGTGCCTATCAGCTGGCGGCTTATACGGTTTCTCCCAAGATCAAATCCGAGGGAAATATCCTGCGGATCAGCCCGGATGACGGCAGGGAGTATTTCTTCGGCTACTACGACAAGTCTCCATGGGACGCTACGGGGCGTTATATGCTCTGTCTTCGGGCGGAGCAGACATGGAAGGATGTTTCTCCCAAACAGCCGGCAGATATTTTGCTCATCGACACGGAAAAAGATGAGAGCGATTCTGCTCGTATCCGTGTTTTGGGACAGACCAGCGCGTGGAATGTACAGATGGGCTGTATGCTCCAATGGCTGGGTCCGGATCATCAGAGCAAGGTGCTTTACAATGATTTCCGGGATGGCGATTTCTGCGCCGTTATTCTGGATATTGTCACCGGACAGGAGAAGATCATCCCGCGTCCGGTTTACACCGTTTCGGAAGATGGCGGCTTTGCCCTGACACTGGATTTTTCCCGGCTCTACAACCTGCGCCCCGGCTACGGCTACTACAATAAGCCGGAAGAAACCGCAGGTGTTCCGCTGCCTGATGCCCCCTGCATCTGGACGGTCGATCTGCAGACCGGTGAGAGCCAACCCCTGCTGAAATACACGGATTTTGCCGCCTTAAAGCCCCGAAAGGAAATGCTGGAGCCCGGCAGCGTCCACAAGGTCAATCACCTGATGCTTAGTCCAAACGGCAAGCGGTTTATGGTGCTGTACCGATGGTTTAACGGTCAGCGGAAATATACCCGGCTGATGACCTGCAACATCGACGGCAGTGAAATGTATGTGCTCAACGATGAGGATATGGTTTCTCATTGCTTCTGGAAAAATGATGAGGAAATCCTTGCGTTTGAGAATAAGCATTCCGGCGGTCCGGGCTACTATCTGATGAAGGACAAGACCGGGGAATATTCCCGTCTGTGGTCTCAATTCGACAATGACGGGCATCCCAGCTACAGCCCCGACCGGGAGTATGTGGTAACGGATTCCTATCCCAACCGGGCACGGATTGCCGACATCAAAATTTTGCGCGATACGGAAGAAAACGGCCGGGTGATCGCCCGTGTCTTTGCTCCCTTCCGTTATGATAACGATACCCGTTGCGACCTGCATCCCCGTTGGAGCCGGGACGGCAGAAAAATCTGCTTTGACAGCGTCTTTGAAGGGCACCGGGGACTTTATGTGGTGGAGCTGTAAGCTCTGCCGATGAAAAGGAGAATGGAAAATGGTCAGTGTAGTCATTCCCACCCATAACCGGGCAGATCTGTTGCCAAGAGCCATCGCCAGTGTGCAGGCACAGACCTATAAGGATTTTGAAATTGTGGTGGTTTCCGACGGTTCTACCGACAATACCGCAGAAGTGGTGGAGGCCATGATGGCATCCGACAGCCGCATTCGCTTTGTGGAGTATCACCCCGGCCGTGGCGGCAACATCGCCCGCAATACCGGCATTGAGGAAGCCAAGGGCGAATATGTGGCGTTTTTGGACGACGATGACGAGTTTTTGCCCACCAAGCTGGAAAAGCAGGTGGCGGTTATGGAATCCGATCCGGAGATCGGTCTGGTGTACACCGGCGTAAAGATTCTCTACATCAACGAAAAGGTGTCCTATGCCTCCAAAGCCCGCAACTGCGGTGACCTGAGCAGGGATATTTTGCTGGATAACCACATCGGCACTACCTCTACGGTAATGCTGCGCAAGACGGTTATTGAGAAGTCCGGAATGTTCGATGTGGCGTTGAAGGCTTTGCAGGACTTTGACTTGTGGATCCGGGTCTGCCAGCATTGCAAGGTCGGCGTGGTGCCGGAGGAACTGATCAATTATTATAACTACACCAATTCCACGCAGGTGTCTGCGTCCACTCAGAAATACATTGATGCCTTTTCTTACATCAATGAAAAGTATGCTGCCTATTTTGCAGAGCTTTCCCCGGAAAGCAAAGCGGAAAAGAAACGCAACGAATACAGTCTGCTGATCAACAAGGCCATGCGCAACGGAAATGGCAAGTTGGCGCGGCAATATGTGAAAGAATTGAAGAAAAACGGAGGCGGCAAGAAGGCTCTGGTCTTCTGGTGCTTGTCGTGGATGAAATACAAAACTGTACTGAAAATCAGAAGCCGGGTATAAAAAACGGCGAACAAGGAGTAATTATGGCAGAAAAGATTCGAATTTTGCAGGTAACCGGTTCTTTGAGAATCGGTGGATTGGAAACGGTTGCCGTGAATCTTTATCGTTTTTGCGATAGAAGCAAATATGCCTTTGACTATGTGGTCTATGGGGACGCTGTGGAGCCGATGGAGGCAACAGTGGAGGAACTGGGGGGCCGTGTGTTTCACATTCCCTATCCCCATAAGGGTGCGGGTGCGTACTTAAAGGCTCTGAAAAAGGTGATGGCAGATTACGGTCCATACGATGCGGTCCATTCTCACTCCCTGTTCAATTCCGGTCTGGTGATGCTTGCAGCCAAGCAGATGAAGATCCCGGTGCGGATATCTCACGGTCACTCCGACCGTCGGAATACGAAGGTGGCATTGCCCCGACGGCTGTATAATGGGTTGATGCGTATGCTGATCAACCGCTACACCACCCAAAAGGTGGCCTGCTCCGAGGGTGCGGGAAAGTATCTGTTCGGCAAGAAATTTGACGAAAAGGTTTATATCATCCGCAACGGCGTCTGTGTGGACGATTTTCGCTACAGTCCCGAAAAGGCGGCAAAAATCAAGGCGGAATTCGGATGGGAAAATAACAAGATCGTGGGTCACATCGGTCGGCTTGCCCCGGTTAAGAATCAAAAATGGATCCTGCGGGTATTTGCGCTTGCTTATCAAAAGGATCCTTCTTTGCGTCTGCTCATCGCCGGTGACGGAGAGCTGAAAGAGCAGCTGCAGGAGCGAATCGACCGCATGGGCCTTTCGGAGGTTGCTGTTCTTGCGGGCACCAGAACAGATACTGCGGCTCTGCAATCGGCCTTTGATGTATATATGATGGCGTCGCACTATGAAGGCGTCAGCATTTCCCTGATTGAGGCGCAGGCTTCGGGCGTAAACTGCCTGTCGTCCGATACGGCGGCAACCCCTGCCACACGGATTTCCGAATGTCTGCATTTGCTGTCCCTTTCGGACTCTGCAGAGGCTTGGGCGGAAAAGCTGCTTGAACTGACAAACAAACCTCGAAGTGCCGACTCTTGGGAAAAGGTTAAAGAAAGCGGCTACGATATTGTGCAAATCGTGCGCGAGGCTAGTCGGCTTTATGGAGGATGAATATGTACGAAGGAAAAGTTATAAGAATAAAGCTTCATGACATGCTGAGCTTTTTCGCGCTCTTTTTCGCCTTTGTCTGTGCAACCAATGGCGAATTGCGATATACGGAAAGCCAGTTTCTCTACTATCTGCCGTTTCTTTTTTGCCTTGCAGCATTGCTGATGGAGCTGCTGGTGCGGCGGATCGTGGTGTCCTCCTATCTGATCTGGCGCATTGTGGTGATCATATTTCTGCTGGCAACATTGACCTATACGCTGGATTTTGAGGTTTCCTTTACAGGCATCAAGACCTATTTGCTCCAATCCGTTGTGGTGCTTCTGATTGCGGTCAAATGCTCCGATGATCCGGAAAATATCAAAAAAATAATGATCGTTGCAGTTTTGGCATGCCTTGTCACCACACTCTATATTCTCTCGTCAGTTGATTTAACGAATCTTGGCGGTGAACGGCTGGGCGTCAGCACCATTAACGATAAATGGAATGCCAACAACATTGGTCTGTTTTCCGCCTTCGGTATGCTGCTGATGTTCTGCGTGACCTTTGTGTTTGCCAAAAGAACCAAAAGATGGCAGGTCATCGCCTGCGTGGCATTGATCGCCCTGTTCGGCTACATTATGATCGTTTCCGGCTCCCGGAAGTCTACGCTGATTATCCTGATCACCATGCTGCTTTATCTGATGAGCTCCCAGAAATCCAAGCGGGTGCGGAATGTGCTTTTGGCGGTGATTCTGGCGTTGCTTGCTCTGTACGCAATTTACAATGTGCCTTTCCTGTACAGGCATCTGGGTGTGCGTTTTGAGAGTATGGTGGAGGTAATGTTCGGTGGCCGGGGCGATAAGAGTGCTGCGCTGCGGCAGATTATGGTAGACCTGGGTATGGAAGCCTTCGAGGCAAAGCCCATTCTGGGCTACGGTGTCAACGCCTTCTCTGTTATGTACCGACAGAAGTACGGTGTTTTGGCCTATTCCCACAACAATTATGTGGAGCTGCTGGTTACCGGCGGCGTGATCGGTCTGGCGGTGTACTATTCCTACATCGGCAGAATGCTGCTGAAGAAGTGCATTGGCAACAAGCAGACCTCCTTTGTCAAGGCAATGATCGTGGCGATTCTGATCGCAGACATCGGTTGCGTCAGCTACTACGATCCGTTCATTCAGTATGTGCTGTGTCTACTGGTCTACGGTATTATCTATAATCCCACGGTAACCAGGCTTTATGCTGCCGAGACAACGCCCCTGACGGGAGGTCAGCAATGATTAAGAAACTGTTGCAGATCGCCATTTTTAAGTCCTTCTTTTTCAACCTGAAGCATTTCGGCCTGAAGGGCGCGAAAATGCCGGTGCTGTTTGCCAAGAAGTGTAAGGTGCAGGTCAAGGGCAAAATTGAACTGGAAAACTTTTCCGGTGGTGCAGTAAGAATTGGTTTCGGCGGCAGTGAGGGCGTGGTGGAAAACCGCTACAGCTACTTGTCCGTTGCGCCGGGGGCAAGGCTCGTTTTCAAAGGAAAAGCCGGCTTCAGCGCAGGCAATTCCGTTCGGGTGGATGCAGGGGTTCTGACAGTTGGCAACAACTTTTCTGCCAATAAAAACTGCTTTATTGCCTGTTCGGAGGGCGTGACCATCGGTGACGATGTGACCTTGGGCTGGGATGTGCACATTCGGGACAACGACGGCCACACCATTATTGACGGTGCAACCGGTGCGCGTTCCGAAAGTAGAAATGTAACCATCGGCAACCATGTGTGGCTGTGCGCCTACACGGATGTGTTGAAGGGAAGTGTAGTGCCGGATGAGAGCGTGGTGGCCTACCGCAGTTTGGTCACAAAGGCATTTGACAAGCCGCACAGCCTCATTGGCGGTGCCCCGGCAAAGCTGCTCAAAGAAAACATAAGGTGGGAATACTGATGAAAATCGTGTTTACAATGGCATATATGCAGGGCGGCGGCGCGGAGCGCGTGGTTTCCGAGCTGGCAAATTGCTTTGCCGGGCGTGGACACGAGGTTTCCATCATTACCACAAGGGGCGGCAACTGCGTATATCCGCTGGATGAAAATGTGCAGTTGATCGATCTGTCCGGTCAGGATCGGGGTATTTTGTCCCGGGTCCGGGCTGTACGCAAATGCATCAAAGAAAACCGATTTGATGCAGTGATCTCCTTTCTCGTCAACACCAATATTGAAACAATTCTGTCAGGATTGTTTCTGAAAACGCCGGTGATTATCAGCGAGCGTAACAACCCCTATGTAGACCCTAAAAATAAGATTTTTCGCATTATGCGAAGCTTCACCTATCCTTTTGCCGATGGGTATGTATTCCAGACTCCCGATGCCCGGGAATTTTTCGGCAAGGGTATTCAAAAGCACAGCACGGTGATTATGAATCCCATCAATCCGGAGCTGCCGGAGCCTTTCCAGGGGCTGCGGGACAAGCGGATCGTGAATGTGGGTCGTCTGGTTCCCCAGAAGAATCAGAAAATGTTCATTGATGCCTTTGCGGAATTCTTCGAAGCATATCCGGATTATATCGCGGAGATTTACGGCGACGGTCCCATGGAGCAGGAGCTGGCTGCCTATATCCAAAGCAAACAGCTGGAGGAAAAGGTAATTTTGAAGGGGTTTTCCAAGAATGTGATCCCGGAAATAGCCAGTGCCGGCATTTTTGCTATGTCCTCGGATTATGAGGGGATGAGCAACGCTCTGATTGAGGCGGTGGGTATGGGTATCCCCTGCGTTTGCACTGACCATCCCATCGGCGGTGCCCGGATGACCATTGAAGAAGGCATCAGTGGCTTTTTGGTGCCGGTGGGCGACGCCCACGCAATGGCCGAGAAGATGAAGGCAATTGCCGCTGACCCTGCTATGGCGGAAAGCTTCTCCGGGAAGGGACTGCAGCTGCGCCAAACCTTGTCCATTGATGCCATTGCCGACCAATGGCTGGCGTATATGGGCAGTTTTACTCGTTAAGAAAGCAAGGAGAGACAAGTTATGTCCAAAATCAAAAAGGCATGGGCTCTTTGGAAAAAAGATCCTTCTCAGTTCAAAATCCGTTTTCTGAGAAAACTTGCAAGTAAGAAAATGTCCCATTTGATTCCGGATAAGACATTTTTGCGGCTTTTGTACAGAGCAAATTACGGGAAAAAGCTGGACCTGAAAAATCCCCGGGGCTTTAACGAAAAGCTGCAGTGGCTGAAACTCTACGCCCGGGATCCCGCCTACACCGAAATGGTGGATAAGTATGCCGTCAAGGAAATGATGAAGGAGCGGATGGGGCAGGAATATGTAATTCCCACATACGGCGTTTGGGAACGATTTGAGGATATTGACTTTGACACTCTGCCCAATCAGTTTGTGCTGAAGTGTACCCACGATTCCGGCAGTGTAATTATCTGTCGGGATAAGGCAACCTTCGATAAGGAGACTGCCCGGGAAAAAATCCGGGCAAAAATGAAGAACCATATTTACTGGAATTATCGGGAGTGGCCCTACAAAAATGTTCGCCCCCGCATTTTAGCGGAGGCTTATATGGAGGATAAGGGCAGTGATGAGCTGATCGACTACAAGTTCTATTGCTTTGGCGGTGAACCCAAATTCCTCTATGTTTCTCAAGGTTTATCCAACAAGGAAACGGCAACCATCAGCTTTCTGACGATGGATTGGCAGTTTGCACCCTATGAGCGGTGCGACTATCCGCCTATGGCACAGCTTCCGGAGAAACCCCGGACCTTTGACAAAATGGTGGAGTTCGCAAAAAAGCTTTCCGCAGGAATCGACTTTTTGCGGGTTGATCTATATGAGATCAATGGGAAACTCTACTTTTCCGAACTGACCTTCTCTCCCTGTGCCGGCTTTATGCCTTTTAAAAACCCGGAGCATGATCTGGAAGTTGGCAAAATGCTGATTCTGCCGGAGAAAAAGTAAGATACTACCACAGCAAACGAGGTACAGAAAACCATGCAACAAAATTTAAGCGGAAAAATCGGGCAGGCCACGAAGTGGTCCAGTATTGCGGAAATCTCCGCAAAACTGATTTCCCCTATCGTGAATATGGTGCTGGCCCGGTTGCTGACGCCGGAGGCCTTCGGCGTGATCGCAACGATCACAATGGTGATTACCTTTGCGGAGGTTTTCACCGACGCTGGCTTCCAAAAGTACATCGTTCAGCACGAGTTTAAAGATGAGGATGAACTGAACAGAAGTACCAATGTGGCTTTTTGGACGAATTTTGTGTTTTCAGTGGCCATTTGCATCGGTATTTTCTTCTTCCGGGATCCCATTGCGAAACTGGTGGGGAGCCCCGGCTTGGGAGATTCCATCAGCATTGCCTCTCTGTTGATTATCGTGGCGGCCTTTTCCAGTATCCAAATGGCCCGGTACAAGCGTGCCTTTGATTTTAAGACGCTGTTTTATGCCCGGGTGGGTACGGCATTTATTCCCCTGCTGGTCACGGTGCCGCTGGCCTTTTTGATGAAGAATTACTGGGCTCTGCTCATCGGTAATTTCGCAAGTCAGGTATTCAATGCAGTGATCCTGACGGTGAAATCCAAGTGGAAGCCGCAGTTCTACTACAGCTTTAAACTGCTGAAGGAAATGTTTTCCTTCACTGCTTGGACGCTTCTGGAGAGCATTTCCATTTGGCTGACCAGCTATATCGGTGTGTTTATTGTGGGCAGCTATCTGGATGAATACTATCTGGGTCTTTACAAAACCTCTATGTCCACCATTACCGCCTATATGGGCATCGTTACCAGTGCCATCAATCCGGTGCTGTTTGCGGCACTGAGCCGGTATCAGAATGACGATAACGCTTTCCGCAAGACTTTTATGTCCTTCCAGCGCAATGCCTCTGTTTTGGTATTGCCTATGGGCGTGGGCATTTTCCTGTTCTCCGATCTGGTGACGGAGATTTTGCTGGGCAGCCAATGGATGGAAGCAAGTGGCTTTGTGGGCATCTGGGGCCTGACCGGTGCATTTACCATTATTTTTGCAAATCTGTCCAGTGAGGTGTTCCGCAGTAAGGGGCATCCCAAGCTGTCGCTGCTGCTGCAGGTGCTGCATTTGGCGTTTATCGTGCCGGTTTTGATGGTAGCGGTCCGCTACGATTTCCGCACCCTTTATATGGCCCGCTCACTGGTGCGCATCCAGTTTGTGCTGACAGCTCTGGTGATTATGCGCGTGAAATACAAGTTTTCCATTTCGGAAACCCTGAAAAATGTCCTGCCTATGGTGATTTCCACTGTGGTGATGGGGGCCGTGGGCTTCTGCTTGGAGCTGATCAGCGATAATATCGTTTGGCAGCTGTGTGCGGTGCTGATTTGCATCGTGGTGTATTTCGCTGTACTGCTGGGTTGTTTCCCCAAGGTTCGCAAGGAGCTGATGGGCACAAGCTACGGTAAAAAAATAGCAAAACTTTTGAAAAAACGGGGAGGAAACAGCAATGCTGACACCCAATGTTGAACTGAAAAATAAGACGATCCTTGTCACCGGCGCGGCCGGCTTCATCGGTGCCAATCTGGTACTGGAGCTGCTGCGCAGCGAAAGCCCGGTGAAGGTGGTCGGTTTTGATAATGTAAATGACTACTACGATGTTTCCATCAAGGAATACCGGCTGGCGGAAATCGAAAAAGAAGCTGCTAAGCATCCGGAGTCCAGTTGGGTATTTGTCAAGGGAAATTTGGCGGATAAGGTATGCATCGAGGAGCTTTTCACCCAATATGGCTTTGATGTAGTGGTGAATCTGGCGGCGCAGGCCGGCGTGCGGTACTCCATCACCAACCCGGATGCCTACATCGAGAGCAACCTCATCGGCTTCTACAACATTTTGGAAGCCTGCCGGAACCATCCCGTGGCCCATTTGGTATACGCCTCCAGCTCCTCCGTCTACGGCAGCAATACGAAGATTCCCTATTCCACCGACGACAAGGTGGACAATCCGGTGAGTCTGTATGCCGCCACAAAAAAATCCAACGAGCTGTTGGCCCACGCCTATTCCAAACTCTACAATATCCCGTCTACGGGCCTGCGGTTTTTCACCGTCTACGGACCTGCCGGCCGTCCGGATATGGCCTATTTTGGCTTTACCAATAAGCTTTTGAAGGGACAGACCATTGAGATCTTCAATTACGGCAATTGCAAACGGGATTTCACATATGTGGATGACATTGTCGAGGGTGTGAAGCGTGTGATGCGCTGCGCACCGGAAAAGGTCAACGGTGCAGACGGCCTGCCGCTGCCGCCATACCGGGTTTATAACATCGGCAACAGCAATCCGGAGAATCTGCTGGATTTCGTCAACATTTTGCAGGAAGAGCTGATTCGTGCGGAGGTTCTGCCGACAGATTATGATTTTGAAGCCCATAAGAAACTGGTGCCGATGCAGCCCGGCGATGTGCCGGTGACCTTTGCGGACACCACTGCCCTGGAGCAGGATCTGGGCTTTAAGCCGTCTACCACACTTCGGGAAGGCCTGCGCCGGTTTGCCCGGTGGTACAAGGAATTTTATAAGGTATAAAAGAGCGAGACCGTAATCAGTTGCCATGGAGAAGCACTCGTAGGGACTGCAGGAATGCTCATCATAAAAGAAAGTGAGTGAAGCACATGAAAATTGCAGTTGCAGGAACCGGCTATGTCGGTCTTTCTATGGCGGTGCTGCTTGCACAGCACAATCAGGTTACAGCGGTTGACATCATCCCCCAGAAGGTGGAGTTGATCAACAATAAAAAGTCTCCCATCGCGGATAAGGAGATTCAGGAGTATCTGGCGGAAAAGGAATTGTCCCTGTATGCTACCACAGACGGAGACTCCGCATACCGGGAGGCGGAGCTGGTAATCATTGCCACTCCCACCAATTACGATCCCAGCAAAAATTTTTTTGATACCTCCTCTGTGGAAGCGGTGATCGAGCAGGTGATCCGGGCCAATCCCGATGCGGTGATGATTATTAAGTCCACCGTTCCCGTAGGCTTTACGGAAAAGGCAAGAGCAGAGTTTTGCTGTGATAACATTTTGTTCAGCCCGGAATTTTTGCGGGAGGGCAGGGCTTTGTATGACAATCTCTACCCCAGCCGGATCATTGTGGGTGTGCCTGTGCGAAATGCCAGACTTCACAAGGCAGCGGAGACCTTTGCCGCACTGCTCCGGCAGGGCGCAGTGAAGGAGGATATTGAGGTTCGCTATATGAACCCCACGGAGGCGGAGGCCGTCAAGCTGTTTGCCAATACCTATTTGGCTTTGCGTGTTTCCTTTTTTAACGAACTGGATACCTATGCGGCAGTGCGTGGGCTGGATACGAAATCTATCATTGAGGGTGTGGGGCTGGATCCCCGAATCGGAAGCCACTACAACAACCCCTCCTTCGGCTACGGCGGTTACTGCCTGCCTAAGGATACAAAGCAATTGCTGGCAAATTATAATGATGTGCCCCAAAACATCATTTCTGCCATTGTATCTGCCAATACCACCCGTAAGGATTTTATCGCAGATCAAATTATTGCCAAGCAGCCTAAAACTGTGGGCGTGTATCGGCTGATTATGAAGGCGGGAAGCGATAACTTTCGCCAATCTGCCATTCAGGGCGTGATGAAGCGCATCAAGGCCAAGGGCATCGAGGTCGTTATCTATGAGCCGACAATGAAGGAAAACAGCTTCTTCAACAGCCGGGTGATCCGGGATCTGGAGGAATTTAAGCAAATGGCAGATGTGATCATTGCCAACCGCTTCCACGAGGATATTGCCGATGTGTTGGAAAAGGTTTATACAAGAGATCTGTATTTCCGGGATTGATGGAGGAAGAGAAAATGATAGCAGCGGAAAAATTTCAGGAAGTTTATAAGAAAGAGCCGCCCTATACGGCCTTTACCCCTTACCGGGTGTGTCCCATCGGTGCCCATGTGGACCATCAGTTGGGTCCCGTTACCGGCTTCGCGCTGGATAAGGGCATCCATATTGCCTACGGCCCCAAGGAAAACGGTGTGGTGGAGATCCAATCCCTGCAGTTTGACAAGCGTGCCCAGTGGCATGTAGAGGCAACCCCCAAGACCAAGCAGGACGATTGGGCAGACCATCTGCGTGGTGCAACCATCGCACTGAATAAGCGTTATCCCCTCCGCCGTGGCCTGTGCGCTGTGATTGCGGGAGAACTGCCGATCGGTGGCCTTTCCTCCTCGGCGGCGGTGATCATCACCTATATTTCCGCCCTGTGCAAAATCAACGGAATTTCTCTGACCCCTCAGGAGATGGTGGATATCTCTCAGGAGGCAGAGCTGAAATATGTTGGCGTGTCTGTGGGCAAGCTGGACCAGTCCTGCGAGGTGTACTGCCGCAAGGACCATCTGCTGTTTATGGACTTTTGGGATGACAGCTATGAGCTGATTCCCAATCACCCGGATATGAAGCCCTTTAAGTTTGCCATTTTCTTCAGCGGTATGGAGCGCAGCCTGGCAGGCTCTGCTTATAATATGCGAGTGGACGAGGTCAAGAGTGCCGCCTATGCCCTCAAGGCCTTTGCAGGTATGCCCTACGGCAAGTTCAACGAGACCGTTTTGGGCCATGTGCCCTATGAAACATTTCTGGAGCACAAGCACCGCCTGCCGGATAATTGGCGCAAGCGCGCGGAGCATTGGTACGGCGAAACCCAGCGGGCAAGATTGGGCGCAGAGGCTTGGCGCAAGGGCGATATTGAGGCGTACGGCAAGCTTTGCTTTGAAAGCGGCTGGTCCTCCATCCATAACTGGGAAACCGGATCTCCTGAGCTGATAAAGCTATACGAAATTATGACCCGGACACCCGGTATCTACGGTGGCCGTTTCTCCGGCGCAGGCTTCAAGGGCTGCTGTATGGCCCTCATTGACCCGGCTTATGAGGAATCCATCACCGAGCAGGTCACCCGGGAGTATCTGGCGGCCTTCCCCAATATGGAGGGCAAATATTCCGTGCATATTTGTGAAAGTGCCGACGGCGTAAAGCTGGATTGAGGAGGAAAACAAATGAAATGTCTGATTCTGGCGGCAGGCTATGCCACCCGTCTGTATCCGCTGACCGAGAATTTTCCCAAGCCGCTGCTGAAGGTGGGAGAAAAGACCATTCTGGACTGGCTGGTGGATGATATCCACACCTGCGGCGTAGTGGACGAGTATGTGGTGATCTCCAACCACAAGTTTGCCCATCATTTTGAAGAATGGGCCAAGACAAAGGCACAGAAAATCACCGTAGTGGATGACGGTACAGATTCCAACGAGACCCGTTTGGGCGCGGTGAAGGACATTCAGTTTGCCATTGACAAGCTGGCACTGGATGATGATATGCTGGTAATTGCCGGTGACAATGTGCTGGATTTCAGCTTGTGCAAATTCATCGCCTATGCCCGGGAGAAGGGCACTTCCTGCGTGATGCGCTATTATGAAGCCAGCGAAGCCAAGCTGCGCAAGTCCGGTGTGATTTCTCCCGATGAAAACGGCAAGATCCTCTTTATGGAGGAAAAGCCGGCTGAGCCTAAGGCCAACTGGTGCTGTCCGCCCTTTTATTATTACACGAAGCAGGATGCCCGCCTGGTGCAAAAGGGGATCGACAGCGGCTGCGGTACTGATGCCCCCGGCAGCTATATTGCATGGTTGTGCGGTCAGACTACCGTCCACGCCATGGAAATGCCCGGGTCTCGGTACGATATCGGCAATCTGGAAAGCTATGAAACCGTCAAAGCTACCTATAAGGGTATTACAAAATAAGAAAAAATGAGGTGAGCGATCACCTCATTTTTTGTTGGGAAATGTCGGTTTGACAACGGTCCACCGGTGTGGTAAAGTATAGCTAAAGATATACCAGGGAGGCGGTAATATGTACGATTGGAGCGGATGTCCCGCTGGATTTTTCGATTTGTATATGGAAACGGGCCAGGTGAAAAAAGTCCCCACGGCATCGGAGCCGGTGCTGGTGGAGGTCTGGGTGGCATCCACCTTTGCCGCTTCTGCGGTGCAGGAGGAATGCAAGGAGGCATCCCGCAGACCCATTTATGATGTGCTGAAACAGATTCGGGGACTGTGCGGAGATCAGCCTGCCTGCGTGATCTTCCTGAGTGACGACGGCCGCAACGATGCGGTGGCCTGGTCGGCAGCGGTCACATTGCTGATCAAGCAGCTGAAAAAGGAAAAGCTTTTGGCCTGCTCCGTGCTTTATGCCGCAACTGGGGATGAAATTACCCGGGAGCTGAAGGATTTGTCGGATGTTTTAGTTTGCGGACAGTCCAATCCCCGGCAGGACAAGGCAGATGTCCAAATCCGGAGCAAAATATCCCAGCTGCCCTCTGCTTTGATCCGGTACATCGGTAGTGCTGAGTAAGTCTGCAACACAATGATCGGAGGTTATGCCAATGAGCTGTGTATTTATCAGCTATAGCACAGAAAATCAGGACTGTGCGGATTTGATCCGACATTTTTTGAATAAGAATGGGATCAGCACCTGGATGGCTCCTTACGATATCCCCGTAGGCAGCAAGTATGCGGAGATCATCAACCGTGCCATTAGAAATTGTGCTTGTTTTCTTTTGTTACTGACCGATGCTTCTCAAAATTCCACCTGGGTGGCAAAAGAGTTGGAGCGGGCCATCCATTACCAAAAGACCGTCATCCCCCTGCAGCTGGAGAATGTGGTTTTGAATGACGAGTTTGAATTTTATATCAGCTCGTCTCAGATCATGAAGATGCACAGACTCCGGGAGGATGCGGAGGAGATCAAGCGTCTGCTGCCCGTACTCAGTGTGTATGCAGAGGGAAGCGTCCCATCTGCGGAGCCGGTCAAGGAATTTGAGATCTCCGGAACCAAGCTGGTGAAATATTTGGGCAGCGGTGGGGATGTGGTCATCCCGGAGGGGATCACCTGCATTGCCAATGGTGCGTTTGCCAATCAGTCTCAGCTGCAATCCGTAACGATGCCGGATAAGGTAGAGTTTGTGGAGGAAAATGCGTTTTATGACTGCGGTGGCTTGATAACGGTTAAGCTTTCTCCCAATATCCGGATGATTGACCGCAATGCGTTTTATAAATGCACCAGCCTGGTACAAATTGAACTGCCTGCTGCTGCCCATACCGTTAAGGGTTTGGCATTTCACCGCTGTGAGTCTCTGAAAAGTATTTTTATCCCGGCCAATGTATCCACATTTGCTTCGAATGCAATGCTGCATTGCTCTGGCCTGAAGGAAATCCAGGTGGATGAAAACAACGGTCATTATAGCAGCAAGGATGGCATTTTGTACAATAAAGAAGGCACGAAGGTCATCTGCTGCCCGGAAGGATATTCCGGCAGAGTGGTCATTCCGGAAGGGGTCACTTCCATCTCCCGGTTTGCCTTTGCCCACTGCCAGCAGATTACCGAGATCATTTTCCCCACATCCCTGAAGACCATCGAAGAAAGTGCCTTTTGGCAGTGCAGCGGGATCACCCAGGTGCAGATCCCCGGCAGTGTGGGAGAATTGGGCTCCAGTGCCTTTGCTGAATGCACAAAATTGGAGCAGGTGAGTATGGGGGAAGGAATGGTGGTCCTGCGGAAGAATGCCTTCCGAAAGTGTACCGCATTAAAATCGGTGGAACTGCCCCAGTCCCTGCGGACCATTGGCGGTAATGCTTTTGAAGAATGTGCCTTGATACAAATCGCACTCCCGGAGCAGCTTGTTGCCCTGGAGGAGTATGCTTTCTTTAAGTGCAAGCAGCTGACCTCTGTCACCCTGCCTACCCGTATGCCGGTTTTGAGTAAGGGCGTTTTTGCCTGGTGTCAGAAATTGGAGACGGTGGAAAATCTGGAGAATGTGCTGAAATTGGGCAACTCTGCCTTCTTTGAATGCAACCTTCTGGATGTACCGGCACTGAATGAGAATCTGCTGTGTGTTGGTGAGGAGACCTTTTTCGGTTGCGAGAGGCTCACCTCTGTGCATATCCCCGACACGGTGCAGACAATTGGCAAAAATGCCTTTGGGCGTTGTCGCGGACTTTCTAAAGTGACCATTGATGACGGTGTGAAGGAAATCGGTGACTGGGCATTTGAAAGATGCGCTCGTCTGAGCGAGCTTATTTTGCCGGAATCCCTGGAGAAACTGGGCAAGCGGGTGTTTATGGATTGCTATAGCCTGGTGAATATTTACTTCCCCGGAGGGATCAAAGAGATCGGAGAGGATATTTTGGAAGGTGCCTCCGGTGCCATCGCCTATACGACGGCAGGTTCCTTTGCGGAGAAATATATGCGGGAGCATAATTTGATTTATGTTACGGTGCAATGATCGGCAAAGCAGCAGATGCTTGATATCATAAAGTAAAAAGAATGGGAAGAATAATTTAACGCATATTTTTGCGATGTGACTGTTTGGAAGAACTCCTCTGCTCTATGGATGCAGAGGAGTTCTTCTTTTGGGCGGTATGATCTCCTTGTTTTACAGATACTAACAGCGTAATTTGCAAAAATATTGTAGGTACCAAAGCCTCCCTCTGATGAGGGAGGCGTCACGAAGTGACGGAGGGATTGTAAAGTATCGACACAGAACGATCCCCCAGTCAGAAATCAAAGATTTCTGCCAGCCCCCTTTACACAAGGGGGCCTTAGTTCGCACCTAACCGCATCTGCGGTGGTGGGGCACCACACGCAAGCGAAAGAAAATTCGATGAGCCTATAGGCTCGGCTGGTAAAAGGCCCTAAGGGGGCCTGTGCATACCTTTGGCACGGCCGGTGGTTATGATTGCATCAAGTAGCGGATGCCCACCAAAATCAAAATGTGCAGGGGATAGAAGGCATAAAACAGAAATTTCAGCACAGGACCTTTAATGAAGCCCCGCTGCCCGTTGTACATATTGATGGGAATAAAGGCTGCTTCCGCGGCCAGACCGCCGGAGAGCAGGGGATAGCAAATCAAAGCTTGCGCGGCCGGATGATGGCGTAAAATGTAGATTGCAAGGACCAGTAATGCCCCGGGCATACCGTAATCCGTTGCCAAATAATGGGTAAGAAAGCAAACACCGCCCATCATCACAAATTTTAGCAGCTGCTTCTCCTTGCTCTCGAAGAGGCAAATCAGCATCAGCCCGGAAAACAGAGTAAAGAAGACATTTTGCGCATTGAGATCAAAACGGGTAAAAAACATCAGATCAAAAGGAATTTCGGAGATCAGGGCAAAAAGCAACAGCCGCAGGGCATATTTTGCCTTGTTTTTGGTATGGCAGTAGCCTTCCGCAATCAAAAAGCAGAAGATGGGAAACGCCATCCGTCCGATTTTGCGCATGATCCAGTAGATAGTCAGTTCCTTGCCGAGAACGGTGAAGGGGGTAGCAAGGACGGGAAGCACATAAACCATAGTGCTTGCAAAATGGTCGATGAACATAAGGATCACCGCCAAAAGCTTCAGCATACTGCCGCTCAAAATCTTAATATTCCTTTGACCCATTAGGTTTCCCCCTTTGCCGGTGCGCCTTTCTCCCACAAGCGGCTGCACAGCATTGCACAGCGACGCAGGAGAAAGCACCCCAGTCCAATGGGCAAAAGGCTGCCGATCCAAAGCCAGGTGCGGATGCCGCCCAAATCAAATTTGTAGATCACAGCCGGGAGAAAAAAGACGAAAAATACATGCACAAGATACAGTTCAAAGGAGTAGTTGCCGCACAGGGAAAGGAAGGAGATCACGGGCTTGGTGTATTTTGTTTTTTCCAGCAGGCCGGACAGATAGGAGACGGCTACACACACTGGTGGTGTGATCAGCAGGAAGGGATACCAATAAAGACCGTAATTCCACAAAAGCTCTGCACTCAGCCAATGCTGTGCAGCTGCCAAAAGCCCGGCACCCAGCACAAAGGCGACGGTCAGACCGGCAATATGCCCGGCTGTGATCGCGGCGTCCTTTTGGCACGCTTTGGCAAAGAGCATACCAACATAGAAGAGGGGCAGACGGCTGACTGCGATGATGAGTGTGGGCGTGTTCCAAAAAGGAACGGTGCCCACGAGCAACAGTCCCACAAAAGCCAACTTGCCCAGGGGCGAGGAACGCTCGGCCACGGATTTGAAGTAGGGAGCAAGAGCATAGAAAAGGAAAATAGCACCAATGTACCAATTGAAATCCTGCCCAAGCCCTGTAAAAAACTGGATGCCCAGCAGATTGCCAATGGCCATCTGATACCCAAAAGCACCGATCACATATTGGTAGACCAGCCAGATCACTATAAAAAGCAGATAGGTGGGGCCAAGTCGTTTTAATCGGCGTTTCATAAACATTCCCACATCCGGATTGGCAGTCAGAGAATAAAAACAACCGATACCGGAGGCGAAAATACAGATATCCACACCACCGTACCCCAAGTCAATGAAAAACTGCAGAGGTCCGAAATTCAGGGGACAATGATACAGCATAATCCAAACTGTTGCCAGGCCCATCCATACGGACCGGTGACGGAGCAAGTCCTTTCGGCACATAGGCTCACCTCCAAAAGAGTTATTTTATGTGGCTATGATACCACACGACGGTAAAAAAGTAAAGATGCACAACAAAAGGCCGGTCGGAGGCTTTTTCGATTTAGGCAGTATAAATCTTCCCCTTTTACAAATAATAGCATCGTAATTTGTAAAATTATTGTAGGGCGGGGCCTTGGTCCCGCCGCATACAAAAACGCACCGAACGGCGGGAGCAAGAAATCCGCCCAACGATGTATTTGTAAAAAGGAGAAAGATATATATGAAAGCGACAGGTATCGTAAGACGCGTTGACGATTTGGGGAGAATTGTTATTCCAAAAGAAATCAGAAGAACCCTCCGCATCCGTGAGGGCGACCCTCTTGAAATTTACACCGAGAAGGATGGGGGCGTGATTTTCCGCAAATATTCCCCTATGGGCGACCTGCAGGAATTTGCTGCCCAGATGTGCGAGGCCATCGGCTCCGGCTCCGGTCACATGGCGGCCGTGGCGGATCGGGATGCCATTATCGCGCTGTCCGGTGTGCCCAAGCGTGAGCTGATGGACAAGCCCAATTCCGAGGCTCTGGAAAAGCTGATGGAGCAGCGGCAGCATTACCGCTTTGCTACCGGGGATACCCCGGTTCGGGTATCCGACGGGGTAGAGAAGTACCACCTTGGTGTGGCATCGCCTATTTTGTGTCAGGGCGACCTGATGGGCTGCGTGATGCTGCTTTTGGGGGAACACGACGCGCCTCTGGCAGAATCCGATCAGAAGCTGGCACAGATTGCCGCCAATTTCCTGGGCAGCCAGATGGAAAACTAAAAAGGACCCTCGCATCCGGCAGGATGCGAGGGTTTTGCATTATATGGAAGCTTCGTATTGCGCGATATTGACCACCCGGTTTTCCAGCCGGGCCGCCTCAGCGGCAAAGCCGGTGATGTGGTTTTCGTAAGAGGTTCGGACCTCACAGATGGATTTGCTGGGCTTATCGCCTCTCAGCAGGCTCAGGGTGTCAACCATAATGCCGGTATCACCGCCGCCGTGACCGGAGGAAATGTCGTTGCCATATTCGGAAATTTCGATGGTTTCCCATTGCTGTGTGGCAAAGGAGTACAGCCGCAGCTTGCTTTGATCCAGATCGCTGATCAGCTCACCTTCCGTGCCGAAAATGCGGATGAACCGACCACCCTGATTGAATGCAGACATAGTAAACGATACGGTGCAGCCGTTTTCGTATTCCAGATTGACTACCTGATGATCCACCACATCGTTGTCGCAAGCATACACGCACCGGCCGTAAGGACCGGTTTTCAGAGCCTCCCAAACCTGCTCGGGTGTAGGCACATCCACTGTGCCGGCAACGGCTTTGCGCCCCCAGCCCCAAAGCTCACTATTTTCGTCCATATACAGCTTTTGAGCATTGTAATGGCAGTTTTCTGCATGGGGGCAGCCATCTGTGCAGCGGTCCGGCGCACCGGCAGGCTGATTCTCCCGGCGGAAATACTTCAAGCTGCCAAAGGACTGAACGGATACGCATTTTTCCCCGATGACCCACTGCAAAATATCCATATCGTGGCAGCATTTTGCCATAATCATACAGCTGCTTTCGGCGGTGTTGCGCCACGCGCCTCGCACATAGCTGTGGCTTTGGTGGATATGTCCCACATTTTCAGTGGCCATAATGGACATAATTTTGCCCAGACGGCCCTTGTCCACCAGATCCTTGATGGTACACCAGAAGGGAGTAAAGCGCAGTACATGGCAGACGACCACCTTTACGCCCTTTTCTTCGGCGGCCTCTGTGATGGCCCTGCACTCCTGCGGCGTGGGAGCCATAGGCTTTTCCAGCAGAAGATGATAGCCCTTGTCAATTAGGGCCAGAGCGGGTTCGTAGTGCATATTATCCTGCGTTGCCAAAATGGCAAAATCTGCCAACTTTGGCTGGGCGGTCAAATCCTGCCATGTGGCATATTGCTGCTGCCGGGGGATATTATGCCACTGGGCGGCAGAGGCCCGTCGGGCAGCGTTTGGATCGGCAACTGCCACAATTTCCAGTTCTTCGGGATGCTGACGGGAATATGCGGCATAGGCAGCACCCCGGCCACCGTAACCGACCACAACGGCAGTGAGCTTTTTCATAGAAAGACCTCCTGTGTCATTGACAAAATTCGTCCTTGCAGGTATTATTATGGTATAGTTGAAAACAAAAGTGAATACATAAAAGTATGAAAAATCTATGATTTTGTATGGGTGGGATGTAATCTTGTTTGAATATGCGGATGTGAGCAGTGTTTTTCGCATCAAGTCCTTAAACACAGCCTTCACCACCCAAATTGGGGAACGGTATCACTTTGTGGGCGAGCGGCACGATTTTTGGGAACTGGTAATCGTTATCGATGGAGAAGTGGGTGTGACTGCAGGAGAAAAAACCAGCGTGTTCCAGAAAGGTGATGCAATTTTACATTATCCTATGGAATTTCATCGGGTATGGTATGCGGAGAATGTTCCGGCAGAAATTTTGATTTTCAGCTTTTCTGCGGAAAATGTACCGGAGGTGAAAAACAGGCAATTCGTTGTGCCGGATTTGCGTGTTCCCATCAACCTGCTTCATAAAATCCAAAGCGTATTTACAATGGATGAGGGAAATGTACACGCTATGTGCCGGGAGGAGTTGAACTGCCATATTGTGCTAAAGGAACTGGAAATCTTTTTGCTGGAACTGCTCCGTGGCAGAGGCTTGGCGTTTGCCGGCACAAATTCCAAAAGCGCAGAAAATTATACCCGGTTGGTGCGCTGCCTGACAGACCAGTTGGGGAAGGATCCTTCCGTGGAAGAAATTGCAAGACTGTGTAATATGAGTGCGGTAAATGCCAAGCAAACCTTTGCACGATATGCCGGAATGGGAATTCGGGATTATTTCAACCGCCTGCGGGTTGAAAGGGCTATTACAATGCTGCGTGATGGCTGCTCTGTACAGGAAACGGCTGCTGCATTGGCCTTTTCCAGTCCCAATTATTTCTGCACAGCTTTCAAGCGCATTACAGGGCGAGCGCCGACGGCGTATAAGTAAAAGGAGGGTATATATGAGATCTTGGATACAAAAGCACAGCATTTTGCTTTCGTTTCTGCTGGTACTGGCAGTAATGGTGATGATTTATTGCTTCTCCGCCCAGACCGGCGAGGAATCCGGCGCAATGAGCGGAGAGATCACCCGATGGCTGCTGAGCATTTTTGTGCCGGATTTTGACGCTTGGGCGTCGCAGGAGCAGGAGAGCTTGCTGTATGCGGTGGGCCTTATTATTCGCAAGCTGGCACATTTTTCGGAATACGCGCTGCTGGGTTTTGCGCTGTTGCTGCATATTTCTCAGGTGCAAAAGAAAATCTCGGTGCGTTTGCCGGCTTTATGGGCTTGGGGAATCGGCACACTTTATGCCGCCTCCGATGAATTCCACCAAAGCTTTGTGGGTGGTCGCGGGCCGGCGGTGACGGATGTGATGATCGACAGTGCCGGTGTGATCGCCGGTGTGCTGATTATGGCGTGGCTCCTGCACAGAAAAAACCGGAACAGACAGTTTTTGAAAGGATGAAAAGGATGAAAAAAGCCATTTTGTGTATCCTTGCGCTGATGCTCTTGCTTGCCGGATGTGCTCCGGCAGAGCCGTCACAGCCAAATGAGGAAATCAAACCGGATGTCCAGCTAATGGAAAAATATCCGGAGTATTTTGGCTTGGACACCTCCGAAGGGCTGGATGTTTATGTGTGGCAGATGGCAAAAAACAGCTATTCCTTCGGCTTGCTGTCCCATCAGGAGACCCCCAGAGATGTGTTGGATCCCGCACTGTGGGAGATGAAGAGCACGACACCTGCAGAAATGCGCCAGATTTTGGCCACCTATGACATAAACCAAAGCTGGATTCACATTATCCCGTGGCAGAATCCCTTGTCCGGTTATTGGATGGAGTACTGGGTCGTCCGTGAGGGAGAAGATCTCGCGGCCAAGCAGAAGGCCTATGTGAAATTCGTGGAAATGATGCTGTTTATGCCGTCGGAATATACCCCTGTTTTGGCAGATATGGTGTTTGATGCGGACGGTGACGGCAGCCCGGATTACTGCACCTTAAGTGTCGGTCCTACTTCCGGAGCATTTTCCTTTACCTTCCGGGTGTTCGATCCCCAATTGGAAACACCCAAATATGAACAGACTTTCCAAATGGAGCATTGTCAGCTGTCCTTTCGGTATGATTTCATAAACGACGCTAACTACATCAAGACGGTCACCCTGACGGATGATCCCCAGACCTCTTACTACCGTCCCGTTATTGAAAACGGGCAGGTGACGCTGGAAAAGGTGGATTATACCCCGCCGGATATTACGGTGTACCCGGATAATTGAAAAAGTAGCCGCTCTCCGACCGGAGAGCGGTTGCATATTACCCCGAAAACTGCTATAATAAAGAAAAAACCCACAAAAGGACGAAAAATATGAGCGAAAACATTACATTTGCCGATCTCGGCCTTTCCGAGCCGATGCTGAAGGCATTGGAAAAGAAAGGTTACGGCTATCCCACTACCATTCAGGCGGAGGCCATTCCCCACTTTATGCAGTGGCGGGATGTAATCGCCAAGGCCCCTACCGGCACCGGCAAGACCTTTGCCTTTGGTATTCCTATGATCGAGCATATCGATGCCGCCTGCGAGGATGTGCAGGGGCTGATCCTTGCCCCTACCCGGGAGCTGGCCATCCAGATCGGTGACGAGCTGCGAGGGCTGCTGACCCACTATCAGGGCATCCGGGTGGCGGTGCTCTATGGCGGTGCCGGCATTGGCGGTCAAATTCAGCAGCTGCAGAAGAAACCTCAAATTGTTGTTGCGACCCCCGGCCGGCTGATGGACCACTATAACCGCAAAACCATCCGTCTGGACAAAATCCAGACCGTTGTGCTGGACGAGGCGGACCGGATGTTGGATATGGGCTTCTTCAAGGATGTGACCCGAATCATCGAGAAGGTGAAAAATCGCAAGAATCTGGGCCTGTTTTCCGCAACCATTTCCCAAGAGGTGATGACGGTGTCTTGGATGTACCAGCGGGACGAGGTGGAGATCACCGTCGAGCCCAAGCAGCAGGACCGCCCGGACATTGACCAGTACAGCCTGACTATGTCCCCGCTGGAAAAGGCGGCGACTACCCTGCGGCTGATCCGCAGCCAGGGCTTTGAGCGGGGCATCATCTTCTGCAACACCAAGCACATGTGCCAGCGGCTTTGCGATGAATTTCAGCGTGCCGGCTTGGATTGTGAGTGCATCCACGGCGATATTAAACAGAGCCTGCGGGAGAAGACCATGCAGAAATACCGCACCGGTAAGCTGGCGGTGCTGATTGCCACGGATGTGGCATCCCGGGGTATTGATGTGGATGATGTGGAATGTGTCATCAATTATGATGTGCCGGAGGAAAATGAATACTATGTCCACCGCATCGGCCGTACCGGACGGGCAAGACGGAAGGGAAGTGCCTTTTCTATGATCGGCAATTTCCCTGAAAAGGCCAAGCTGGACGAAATCGCAAAATTCTCCGGCTATACCATTAAGCCGATGGTCCTGCAGGAGGACGGTGCGCTGGTGGAGGAAGCACCTGCTCCCGTACCCCCCAAGCCTCGGAGGAAGTTTAAATGACCGATCGGGAATGTGGCTTTTTGCTGCTGGGAAGCCAATTGGGTGACCCGGACCGTCATCCGCTGACCACTGCGCAGCTTCGGGATCTGGCAAACCGTGTAGCGTCTGCGGATAAGCCGACGGAGGATCGGGAGCTGCTCCCGGCAGATTTGCGCAGCTTGGGCTATGGGCAGGAAATGGCGGAGCGTATCGTGCACCTTCTGGGAGAAACAGAGCGGCTGCATTGGTACTTAAATCGGGGAAAACGGGAGGGCTGTGTGCCCCTGACCCGGTTAAGCGAGGGCTATCCGCTTGCTATGCGCAAGCGATTAGGCTTGGACAGCCCCGGCGTTTTGTGGGCAATGGGAGATCTGTCCATTTTGGAAAAACCCCGGATCGCCTTGGTGGGAAGTCGGGAGATCCGGGAGGAAAATGCCGCCTTTGCCGCCAGAGTGGGTGCGGAGGCCGCCTTGCAGGGCTATGTGCTGGTTTCCGGCAATGCCCGGGGAGCGGACCGCATTGCGCAGACCGCTTGCCTGAATGCAGGTGGGCAGGTGATATGTGTACTGGCGGATGAATTACAAAAGCAGGAAATTACGGAAAATGTGCTGTATCTCAGCGAGGACAGCTTTGATTTACCCTTTTCTGCCCAGCGGGCCCACAGCCGCAACCGGGTGATTCACGCACTGGGGGAAAAGACCTTTGTGGCGCAATGTGCATCGGGCACGGGTGGAAGTTGGAGCGGCACTGTGCGAAATATCAAGGAAAATTGGAGTCCGGTGTTTTGTTTCCGGGATGGAAGCGAAGCAATGTATCAACTGGAACAACTGGGGGCGGTTTTGCTTGACAACGAGGATTTGTCGAAACTCTCCGCACTGCAAAGCCAACCATCCGGGTTCTTTTAAAAAAGGAGAAAAAACTATGGCGCAAGAATATCCCTGCAATTGGAAAAACTGTGCAACCTGCGCATTTTGGATCGCAAACAGAGATTGTGACCATTTCGGTCAGAGAGCCATCGTGCCCAGCTCTTCGGAAAGAGGCAGATGTGCCATCCCCTCCGGCGGCTGGCGCGGCTCACAGCGGCAGGCAAATAACACCTGCAGCTCGTGGCAGAAATGGCCGGTGCTGAGATAAATAGCAAAAAACAGCGGAGTTTTCCGCTGCTTTTTGCTTACCCACTGATGCATCAGTGGGTATAATTTTTGCAGAAAATTCTGGAAATAATCAAAAATTATAAAATTATAGTTGAAAAATGCACATAAAGCGTGTACAATAGGGGAGGTTGATGCGATCCGGCGGATCGCAATATTTCAGGAGGTTATGTTATGTGTGGAATTGTCGGGTATGCAGGCGGGCAGCAAGCTGCCCCTATCTTGTTGGAGGGGCTGGCGAAGCTGGAGTACCGGGGCTATGACTCTGCCGGTATTTGCGTTCACGGTGCAAAAGAGATGCAGGTGGTCAAGGCAAAGGGACGGCTGAAGGTCCTTTGTGAAAAAACGCAGGACGGTGCTTCGGTACCGGGAACAGTGGGAATCGGGCATACCCGATGGGCCACCCATGGTGCGCCGTCGGATGCTAACAGTCATCCCCATTTGTCGGACAGCGGCAGTGTTGCTGTGGTGCATAACGGCATTATTGAAAATGAGGCCAAGCTGCGCAGTTGGCTGATGGAGCGGGGCGTCCGTTTCCATTCGGAAACAGATACGGAGGTGGTCGCCAATCTGGTAGGCTACTATTATGACAAGGACGGCAATTTTATTGCCGCGGTGCGTCGTGCCTTGCGGCAGCTGGAGGGCAGTTATGCACTGGGCTTCCTCTGCGCGGATTTACCCAATTTGATCGTTGCGGCAAAAAAGGATTCTCCGCTGATTTTTGGCTACGGGGACGGAGAAAATTTTGTTGCATCGGATGTTCCTGCCATTTTGAAGCATACCCAGACCGTTTCCTATATGGAAGACGGGGAAATGGTGGTTTTCGACGGTCACAATGTGCGTTTCTTCGACGGAATGGGCGATCCGGTGGAAAAGCAACGGGAAACCGTTACTTGGGAGCTGTCCGCTGCGGAGCGGGGTGGCTTTGACCACTTTATGCTAAAAGAGATTTTTGAGCAGCCTAAGGCGTTGAAGGATACGATCAGTCCCCGGCTGAAAAACGGTCAGGTGGTATTTGAGGGCATCGATCTGTCCGCCGCATATCTCAAGGATGTGCGGAAGATCCATCTTGTGGCCTGCGGCTCGGCTTACTATGTTTCTGTTCTGGCCAAGTATATCATCGAAAAGGCCTGCCACATTCCCACAGAAGCGGCGATGGCATCGGAATTCCGCTATGCCGAGCCCGTGGTGGACGAACACGATCTGGTAATTATCATCAGTCAATCCGGCGAGACCGCAGATACGCTGGCGGCCCTGCGTGAGGCCAAGCGGCTGGGGGCAAAAACTTTGGCCATTGTCAATGTGGTGGGCTCGGCCATTGCCAAAACAGCTGACCAGACGATTTATACTTGGGCAGGCCCGGAAATCGCGGTGGCAACCACAAAGGCATACTCCACCCAGCTGGCGGTGGTGTATCTGCTGACGGCATATATGGCGCGGCAGCTGGGCACGATGGATGAGGAAACCTATCACGCTTGGGTGCAGGCGTTGGAGAATCTGCCGGCAGCTGCGGAAAGGGTTCTCTGCCCGGAAAATGTGGAGACAGTACAGTTTTTGGCCAGCCGCTACTACGGGCATCACGATGCCTTTTACATCGGCCGGAATGTGGACAGTGCCATTTGTCTGGAGGGCAGCCTGAAGCTGAAGGAGGTTGCCTATCTCCACAGCGAGGCCTATCCTGCAGGAGAGCTGAAGCACGGACCGATCTCATTGATCGAAAACGGGACCTTGGTGGTGGCTATGGCAACGGTTGCGCCTTTGTTTGACAAGATGATGGCCAACATCCGGGAAGTTAAGGCCAGGGGTGCGGATGTATTGTGTGTCACGCTGGAGGAATCGGCAGAGGAAGCCGCCAAGCAGACGGACAATATTTTGACGATTCCGAAGGTACTGCCGGTGTTTCAGCCCAGCCTTTCCATCATCCCCTTGCAGCTGTTTGCCTATTATGTTGCGTTGAATCGGGGATGCGATGTAGATAAGCCCAGAAATCTGGCAAAATCAGTGACAGTGGAATAATGCAAAAGCGAGGATTTATCCTCGCTTTTGTAGTAACAATCCCTCTTTTTGCATACACTAAGGGAGTGAAAGGGAAGGAGGGTGTCTATGGAAATACCGAAGGGTGGCTTGATCGGGAGATTTTGGGGATACTGGGAGCAAATTCGCCCGATGCGTATCGGTCATCACGCTGCTCACGCCGGATATTTTATCGTGCTTTCCGTATTTCCTACGCTGGTACTGCTGCTGGGTTTGCTGCGGTATACGAATCTGGATGCCGGGGATTTGCTTTCCCTTCTTTCCGGCTTTTTGCCGGAGGTGCTGCTGCCGGCAACGGAAAAACTGCTGATTTCCACCTATGCCTACACCTCCACCGCAGTGGTGTCCATTTCTGCCATCGGCGTGCTGTGGTCTGCCAGCCGGGGTGTTTACGCACTGCTCACGGGTCTGAACGCCATCTACGGTGTTCGGGAAAACCGAGGGTATTTTTACACCCGGGGAATCAGTGTGTTTTATACCTTCCTGTTTCTCGTGGTGTTGGTGCTGACGCTGGTACTCAATGTGTTCGGCGTGGCCATTGTGGAGCGTCTGCCGGCCGCAGGAGGGGTATTTTGGGAGTTTCTGGACTCGGTGGTGGATCTGCGTTTTCTACTGCTGATGCTTCTGCAAACAGGCTTATTTACGGCGATGTTTATGGCCCTTCCGAACCGGAAGAACAGATTTGCCGACAGCTTTCCCGGTGCAGTGCTGGCCTCTTTGGGATGGCTGTTATTTTCCAACCTGTTTTCCTATTATGTGGAATACTTTTCCGACTATGCAAGCATTTACGGCTCGGTTTATACGGTGGCTTTGGGGATGCTGTGGTTGTATTTTTGCCTTTGTTTGCTGTTTTGCGGCGGCGCGCTGAATAAAATTTTGATGAAAGAATAATTTTTTTGTTTATCCTCTGTTCATATCTGTTTTTTATGATAGAATAAAGACAAGGAGAGATAGAAATGTTTGGATTTGTCACCGCAAACTGGAAAGAACTGAATAAAGAGCAGACCGCCCGGTACGGAGCGGTCTACTGCGGCATTTGCCGTCAGATCCGAAAGCGTTCCTCTCAAGGTGCCCGGTTGGGGCTGAGCTATGATATGGCCTTTCTGGCTCTGCTGCTGATGAGCCTTTACGAGCCGGAGGAAACATCCGGCACCCGGTCCTGCGCGCTGCATCCCATCCGTCCCCGGGGGTGGGTGGATAGTCCCTTCATCCGCTATGCGGCGGATATGAATGTGGCACTGGCGTATTTCAAGGCAGCGGATGATTGGCAGGACGACAAGGCCGTCTCGGCCAAGCTCAGAATGAAGATCTTCGGCAGAAATTATGAGGCTCTGGAGGACCGCTATCCCCGGCAATGCGAGGCCATTGTGGACTGCATTACGGAAATTAACCGTCTGGAAAAGGAAAACTGCGCCAATCCCGATTTGCCTGCCAGTGCCTTCGGAAAGCTGATGGGGGAATTGCTGGTGTTTCAGGAGGATATGTGGGCACCCACGCTCCGTGAGATGGGTATGGCCTTGGGCCGCTTTATCTATTTGGCGGATGCCATGGCGGACTACCGCCGGGACAAGCGGAAGAAAAAGTACAATCCCTATATCGCTATGGGCATCGGGGAAAATTACGGGCATTGGGATGAGCATCTGGTTCTGGCAATGGGCCGCTGCACCCACGAATTTGAAAAATTGCCTCTGGTGCAGGACAAGCCGCTGCTGGATAACATTCTCTACAGCGGCGTTTGGATGAATCTGCGGAGAAAGAAACAGGAAGGGAGGGATGGTATTGATCAGTGATCCCTATAAGGTTCTGGGTGTCAGTCCGGACGCAAGTGACGAAGAGATCAAAAAAGCCTATCGCCGTTTGGCGAAGAAGTACCATCCCGACCTGAATCCGGGGGACAAGGCAGCCGCCCAAAAGATGCAGGAGATCAACGCGGCCTACGAGCAGATCAAAAATCCCGAGAAGGCACAGCAAAATCCGGGCTATGGCGGCTATGATCCCTTCGGTGGCTACTACGGCGGTCAGCGTACTTATGCTGAGCAGGATACGGGCGACCAGTATCAGACGGCAGCCTTCCGCTATGTACGCACCGGACGGTACCAGGAGGCACTGAATGCTCTGAATAATTCCACCAACCGGGATGGGCGTTGGTATTACATCAGTGCCCTTGCCAACAACGGCTTGGGCAATCAGGTGACGGCACTGGAGCATATCCGCAAGGCGGTTTCTATGGAGCCGGACAATTACGAATACCTGCAGGCACTGAAGTATATCCAAAACGGCGGTCAGGAGTACCGTCGGCAGGCAAATACCTATGGCGGCTATGCGATGCGGGGAAGCCCCTGCCTGAGCCTGCTGCTGTGCTGTCTGTGCAGATGGTTCGGCTGCCCGGTGTGGTGTTGGTGTTGACAAACAGCATCTGCGGTGCTATAATTAACTGGACAATTTGATAGAAGTTCCGTGGCGGTCAGGGCGAAGAACCTTGGCTGCTGAACAAGATAATCGGGTGCAAACCCCGAACGGTACCGCCGCTGTATGTGGTAGGATGCTCTCTTTTGGCGAAAGCCAGTCACTGGATGTTTCCGGGAAGGCAGAGGGCATTGCGGATGTTCCCAGCGTCCAAAAGCCACGAGTCAGAAGACCTACGGAATGGATCTCCCCTTTTCCGCGCGATTACGGAAAAGTGCGTTTGTTGCAGAAAAACGGCTGCGGCACCGAAACCGGTGCCGCAGCCTTATCATTTTTCAGGAGGAAAAATTTATGAAAAACCAAATGCAAAAAATCTTGTCCCTGATGCTGGTGCTGGCGATTCTGTCCTGCACACTGATGCTGTCCGGTTGCCAAAAGGCAGAACCCTTGGTCATCAAAGATTCGGATACCTACATCGTGATCAAAACCACCGCAGAGGCGATGGACGGTGCAACCGATATGCTTCTTGTGGAGTATATGGAAAAGCTGAAGGAAAAGGGCGAGCTGGAATTTTCTGTCAGCAACGGTATGATCACCTCCATCAACGGCATTGACAATCCTGCAGACTACAGCAGTTGCTGGATGCTGTATACCAGCGATGGGGACAATGCCAATGCCTCTTGGGGCACTGTGGAATATGAGGGCAAGGAATACGGCTCTGCCATTTCCGGCGCGGAAACCCTGAAAATCAAGGCGGACTGCCTGTATATTTGGGTTTTTAAGTCTTTTAGCTGATGAATGAGACGAAATTTGTTGTCCGTGTGGCGATGTGTGTGGCATTGCTGATTGCCGGACAAGTGGCACTGAGCAGCGTGGCGGGCATTGAAATCGTTACAGTGATGCTGTTGTGCTTTTGCTGGTGCTATGGTGTGCGCCACGGCCTTGCCATCGCAACCACCTTCTCACTGCTGCGGTGCTTTGTGTTCGGCTTTCAGGTCAATGTGATCGTGCTGTATCTGGTCTACTACAATCTGTTTGCCCTCTTTTTTGGATGGCTGGGTGCGCGTTTAACTGGGAAAAATGCGTTGATGAAAACGGTTATTGCAGTGGCGTCTGCGGTTATTTTTACGGTGATGTTTACGCTTTTGGATGATGTGATCACGCCGCTCATATCCGGCTTTACCGCAAATGCCGCCAAGGTCTATTTTTATCAGTCGCTGGCAGCGGTGATTCCCCAAACCATTTGCGCGGCGGTAACGGTGTCGCTTCTCTTCCATCCGCTGACAAAGGTGATTCAAAAGGTTAATTTCTAAACAAAAATCCCACTGCGTGAGCAGTGGGATTTTTTCAGACCTCTTTGTACATTGCGCTGGCATCGTCCTTGCGGACGGTTTCGGCAACCTGCAGGACTTCCACGGCCACCGTGCGGGTGCCCATAGTGATCTCAATTTTGTCGCCGATCTTTACCTCGTAACTGGCCTTAACCACGCGGCCGTTGACGCTGATGCGTCCATTGTCGCAGGCTTCGTTGGCAACGGTTCGCCGTTTGATCAAACGGGAAACCTTCAGATACTTATCAAGGCGCATCTTACTTCTTGGCGACAGCGTCCTTCAGGGTCTTGCTGGCCTTGAAAGCGGGAACGGTGGAAGCAGCAATCTGGATGGTCTCCTTGGTCAGGGGGTTGCGGCCGGTGCGGGCAGCGCGAGCCTTTGCTTCGAAGATACCCAGGCCGGACAGCTGAACCTTGTCACCTGCTGCCAGAGCGGCAGTGATGGTGTCAACGGTAGCGTTCAGAGCCTTCTCGGCGTCCTTCTTGCTGAGGCCAGCCTTCTCGGCGATGGCGGCGATGAGTTCGGTCTTATTCATAAATGGTAACCTCTTTTCTTTTATTTTGAAAGCACTATTAAAATATCACAATTTCTTGCGAAATGCAAGTGCTTTTTTTCACAAATGCAACAAATTCGCAATTTTTTCGCCTTTTGGCAGCAGCAGACAATCGGAGCGGGTAATGGCCCGGAATTTTACCGCAGCGACCACATACACAACCACGCCAACCATCACGGGAATAACGCAGCTGAGGAGCCGGCTGAAATCGTCACCGAAGGCCAATTGCAAGCCCTTCCATGTGCCGAATGCAAAGGCACCCATCAATGCGGAGGCGAGGAAAGCGCGGAGCATATTCTTTACGATGGCGGGGGGCTCTTTCAGCACCTTGCGCATAGTAAACAGATTCAGCACCGTAATGCACAGATAGCACAGCAGGCTGCCGATGGGTGTACCCACAATGCCGATATGGGGGTTTCCGGTGAGCAGGAATACCGCACCCAGCTTCACAAAGCCACCGATGAACATATTCACCACTGGGAGCTTCTCGTGGCCGTGGGCCTGCATTATGGCATTGGTCAGCAGCACTGTGGAATTGAAGATGATGCAAATGCCCAGCACAGACATCAGCTGTGTGGCAAGCTCCAGCTTTTCTCCGCTGTAGCCGCCAAGCAGCCGGGTTACGGGTTGTGCCAGCAGAGCCAGACCAAAGGCACAGGGCATAGAAATCAGCGCGCTGATCCGGGCAGACGATTCCTCCGTCCGCTTGGCACCGGTGGTGTCTCCCAAAGTCAGTTGGGAGGTAATCGCCGGGATGATGGAAATGGTGATGGGCGTAATAAAGGCGCAGGGCATATTGAAAATGGTCAGAGCCATACTGTAGATGCCCTTGTGGGTATCCGCAACCTCTTGGGTCAGGGTCTGCAGCAGCTGGGACATATAGATCTTGGTTTCCAGTACCGTCAGCAGCTGCAAACCGGCAGAACCTATGGTAATAGGCACGGCAATGGAAAGCAGACCCTTGGCGATTTCCTTGCCGGAGCTAACCTGCTCGCTGGACTGGGGCATCTGCTTGTAGGCTTTGCGGAAAACGGCGTTCAGATACAGAGAGGATACCAGACAGCTCACCGTCACGCCCATAATGGCAGCACCGGCAGCCAGCGGTACACTCTTTACATAAAACACCACCAGCAGCGCACCGGCAATTCCCACCACCAGCTTGGTGATGGCCTCCAGCACCTGCGATACCGAGGTGGGGATCATATTTCCTTGTCCTTGGAAGAAGCCACGGTAGGTACTCATCAGGCACACAAGGAAACAGCAGGGACCCAGGGCACCGATAGCAGCCCAAGCATCCGGCTGTTCCTGGAAATCAGCCAGCTGCCGGCAAAACAGGGTCATCAGCAGCGCACCGATCAAGCCTAAGGTCAAGAAGATCGTCCGGGCGACGGTGTAGATTTTCCGCACCTGTCGATAATGCTCCAGAGAACTGGCTTGGGCGATCATCCGGCTCATAGCCACCGGAAGACCGGCAGTGGAGATCATCAGCAGTAATGTGTAAATTTCATAGGCGGTGCTGTAGTAGCCAAAGCCCTGCTCGCCGATGATGGCGTTCAGCGGAATCTTATACAGCGCACCTATGACCTTGACAATGGCGGTTGCCAGTGCCAAGAGGGCAGTTCCGTGGAGGAAGGATTGTTTTTTGGGAGTTTCAGACATGGCTTTTCCTCAGCTTTCTGCCTCGCCTGCAAACAGACGGGGAATGGCGTAGCCGGTCAGCTCTTCCACCACGGCCTTCAGGTCGATGGTGGGGAATTGGCCGTTCTGATACAGAATTCTGCCCCGGACCATAGTCATGGCCACATCGCCGCCCTTGGCACTGAACACCAGCGCATTGGGCACATTGTGGCAGGGCATCAAATGGGGAGCGGAGAAGTCCACAAGGCACAGATCCGCATCAAAGCCCACTTTGATCATACCGCATTCTGCTTCCCGTCCCTGAGCACGGGCACCGCAGGAGGTTGCCATCATCAATGCGGCAGAGGCAGGCAGCGCGGCAGCATTTTCGTTGGCAGCGCGGACGGACATAGACAGACCGCGCATCACTTCGAACATATCCAGATTGCCGGCTTCTAAGGCACCGCCGGTGCCCAGTGCCACATTCATCCCGGAGCGGACGCCGGAAAGCACCGGGGTCTGGGGCTGACCCTTTTTGGCGGCGGTCAGGGGACAGGCCACAGCGGTGGCTTTCCTTTTGCCTAAGAGAGCCTGCTCACTTTCGGAAAGACAGGCGCAGCCTGCCGCGGTTACCGGCAAATTGAAAACGCCGTGGCAGCCCAGCAGCTCTGCAGGCCCCAGACCGGTGCGGTCAAGGCAGGATTCGGTTTCGCCCTTGGTCTCCGCCAAATGGAGCTGGAAGCCCAGTTTTTTCTCAACGGCAAAGCCCACAAGGCCCTCCCAAAGCTTGTAATTGCTGGTGTATTCAGCGTGGATGCCCGCGTCGATTTTGATCCGGCCGTTGTCGTGATTGTGCCATTTTTCGGTGACGCGCACCAGCTCCTGACATTGCTCATCGGTGTCGAAATCAAAATCCTCGTTCTGATCGATGAATCGGTAGGCAGACAGTGCAACATTACCCTTGATGCCACTTTCGCTGATCGCTTCAGCGGTGGCGTTGGGGTAGTAGTACAGATCGGAAACGGAGGTCACGCCAAAGCGCAGGCATTCGGCAATGCCCATTAACGCTGCTGCCTTGGCACCGCGCTTATCCATCTTTGCCTCTTTTTTGAGCTGCTCCTGCAACGCCTCGGTGCTGCTCAGATCGTCCAGATAGCTACGCAGAGCCGTCGTTGCCAGCTGGGTGTGGCAGTTGATAAGACCCGGCATCAGCACCATACCGGTGCCGTCAATAATGGTTTTGGGCTGGTCGGAGGGGGCGGTTTTTTCTAAGTAGGATATCTTTCCGTCTTCCACACCCACATAGGCTCCGAAAAGGATATCCATTTTTTCGTTCATTGTGACAACGGTCACATTGGAAATCAAAGTATCCAAATCAAATGCATCCTTTCATCAGTTCAAAAAGCTGCTTTTTATCCTCCAAAACCTGAGACAGCAGTTGGATATACTGCTCCGGGAATTTGGGGTTATGGAACCGCTGCAGGGTTCCGTCCGGCAGGTTAACTTTATTCATACCACCGCCACCCAAAGAGAGGATGGTGTGGATTTCTTCCATCATATAAATATTGTACAGACAGTCCAGTTTATCCCGTGCCCAGCCCACATTTTCAAAGGAACCGGACATATATTTCTGCCGGTACAGATAGTAGGGCTTGTAGCCGAGCGCGCGCAGAGTGCGGTTGGCATAGTCCACCATTCGGGCGACCTGATCCGCGTGGGAGAGGTTTTCCCGGTTGTCGAAAAGGTCTGCACCCTTTTTCAGCGCAAGGGTGTGGACGGTGATGTTGGCAGGCTTCATGGCGGCTACGGTGTCCAAAGAGTGGCGGAAACCGTCAAAATCATCTGTGGGCAGACCTGCGATCAGGTCCATATTGATGGCTTCAAAGCCGGCATTTTCCGCCCAGCGGTAGGCATTCAGCACATCTTGGGCGGTGTGGGGACGCTTGCAGGCGGTTAACACGCTGTCCACCATCGTTTGCGGGTTGATGCTCATCCGGTCTGCGCCGTGGGCGCGGATGGCGGCAAGCTTTTCCGCATCCAGCGTGTCAGGACGACCGCCTTCCACAGTAAACTCAATGCACCGGGAAAGGTCGAAAGAAGCCTGAATGGCATCCAGCAGGCGAATCAGCTGGGGCGTGGTCAGGGTGGTGGGGGTGCCGCCGCCTATGTAAACCGTGCGCACCTTGCGTCCGGATTCTTCCAAAAGTCGCCCGGTGACGGCAATTTCCTCCAGAAGTGCCGCCAGATACGGCTCCATCAGGTCGGTCTGCTTGCCGATGGTGCGGCTGACAAAGCTGCAATAGCTGCAGCGGGTGGGGCAAAAGGGAATGCCCACATAGAGGGAGATGTCCGTTTCCTCCAATTTGCCGATAGCGTCTACGGTGGAAACAGAGCAATCCACGGCCAATTTCCTTCGCTCCGGTGTTACATAATACACATCCCGAAGGAGATTTTCTGCCGATTTTGGGCTGCCGCCCTCCAAAATGTGCTTTGTGGAGATTTTTGTGGGGCGAACACCTGCCAAAGCACCCCATGCGCTGGGTTGTCCCAACAGCTCGGTGGCGGCCAGATAATAGCTCTGCTGCAGAATCCGACGGCGCAGCCGCACCGATTCGGCATCGGCTTTCAGCCGCTTGGCAGCAGTGGCGGTTTTGCCGTTCAAAGTGATTTTTGCGGTGGCGGTGAGCCAAGTTCTGCCCCGGTGGAGGGAAGAAACCGCTTCGCCATCACTTTCGGTGCTGAACAGTGCCATTTGCAGTTGTTCTACCGCATATCGGTCCTCGTGACCGATGAGTGTCAGTTTCATAGTTTACCTCAAATAGGGATTGGTTTGTCTTTCGCAAGAGAGGGTGGTTTCTTCCCCGTGACCGGGGAACACCCGGTAATCACCGGGCAGGTTTTTTAGATAATTCAGCGAGTTCTGAATGGTATCCCAATTGCCTCCGGGCAGGTCGGTCCGACCGCAGGAGCCGGCAAAAAGGGTGTCACCGCTGAACATCACATCTTCTATGCACAGGCACACCGAGCCGGGGGTGTGACCGGGGGTGTGGTGAACGGAAATGTCCATTCCCGCAAGGGACAAACTATCGGGATAGGAAACCGTTTCGCCCAAAGGACCTGCCGTCAGGGCAGTGGGCATCGTATGTTCCTCGTCGCGGATATATACGGGGCAATCCAGCTCCATTGCCAAGGCACGCATAGCACCCACATGGTCAAAATGCCCGTGGGTCAGCAAAACAGCCTCAGCTTCCAGTCCCGTTTCCTGCAAAAAAGCCAGAATCTTTTTGGGTGCGTCACCCGGGTCAATGACAAGGCACTTCCGGGAATCCTGCTTGTGAACGATGTAGCAATTAACTTGGAACAAGCCCAAAACCAAAGTGTGAATCTGCAGCATATTTTAACCTCTTCGGGGTGTGTCCATCAGCTCTTTTGTGTCCAGAATCAGGGTCACCGGGCCATCGTTGACAGACTCTACCTGCATATCGGCACCGAAGCGGCCATGCTGGGGCGGATAACCCAGCTCCTCGCAGACAGAGAGAAATTTTTCATACAGTTCGTTGCCCAATTCCGGACCTGCCGCGTCGGCAAAGCTTGGGCGTCTGCCCTTGCGGCAAGACCCGTAGAGGGTGAACTGGCTGACTACCAGCACCTGCCCGTTTACCGCCTCCAAGCCAAGATTCATTTTGCAGTTTTCGTCCTCGAAAATCCGCAGACCAAGGGCTTTTTCGGCAAGATACCGACATTCTTTTTCCGTATCGTCGGGACCCACACCCAAAAGGATGAGAAAGCCCTTTCCGATTTTACCGACCACCTCGCCGTCAATGGTGACGGAGGCGGAGTTGACTCTTGTTAATACAGCGCGCATAGGAAACCTCCTGAAATATACTGTAATTGTAAGGAAATGCAGATTTGCCACTTGGCCCCCTCTGAGGAGGGGCTGTCAGCCGAGCGGGCTGACTGGGGGAGAGATTCTCTCCCTCCGACAAAAATCGAAGATTTTTGCCACCTCCCTCCTCAGAGGGAGGCAAGGCGGCTGCGCCGCTATTATCATACAAGGATCAGTTCTGTCCTCTTCGGGAACTGAGCACATCGGGAATCGCCATCAGCTTATTCCGGATGGATTCCAGCTCAGCCACATCCTTGACCTCAAATCGGACAGTAAACACGCTCTTGCCGCCGGGCAGATCCTTGCCGTTGAGCTCCTTGGTGCGGATGCGGTTGGTGGTCATCGTGGTCGCCACATCCAACAGCAGACCGTCACGGGTGCGGCATTCCAGCTCCAGAGTGGTGTCGAAGGGCTGGGATTCCTGATTGTCCCAGCGGACCCGCACCCAACGGGCGGCCTGAATGGGTTCGTTGCGGTTGAAGGTATTGGGGCAGTCGTCCCGGTGGATGGATACGCCAAAGCCTTTGGTAATAAAGCCGATGATATCATCACCGGGTACCGGTGTACAGCACTTGGCGAACTTGATCATACAAGATTCGATATCCTCAACGATAATGCCGTTGACTGCATGGCGGTTGGGCTTGCCCGGGGTGTCGGAAATGTTTCGCAGGGGGGCAGGCTGTTTGTCGTTTTGGAGGTTCTTGACGGCCCGGTTGATATCGTCCCGGATGCGTCCTACCGCCTTGACAGCGGTCAGACCGCCGTAGCCGATGGCGGCATACATATCCTCCCAGTTGTCAAAGGCCAGCTTTTTCAGCAGCTGGGGACCCAGCTCCGGGTCGATGGTCAGGCTGAGCGGCAGACCGATGCGGCGCATTTCCGCTTCAAAGGAGGCACGGCCGTGGGCCACATTTTCCTCCCGTTTTTCCTTTTTGAACCACTGTTTGATCTTGGTGCGGGCCTGATTGCTCTTACAGATGGTCAGCCAGTCCCGGCTGGGACCTTTGGCGTTCTTGGAGGTAAGCACCTCCACCACATCGCCGTTTTTCAGCGGGGCGTCAATGGTGGTGATCCGGTTGTTGACCTTGGCACCGATCATAGCATTGCCAACGCCGGAGTGAATGGCATAGGCAAAGTCAATGGGCGTAGAGCCGGCAGGAAGCGACACGATCCGACCCTTGGGAGTAAAGACGAATACTTCGTCGTCGAACATATCGATCTTCAGGGACTGAACATAATCCTCAGCGTCCGTATCCTGCTGGCTTTCCAGAAGCCGGCGTACCCACTCGAAGTCCTTTTCGTTGCCGTTGCCCACGCCTTGTTTGTATTTCCAGTGGGCGGCAACACCGTATTCTGCGATTTCGTGCATTTCCCAAGTGCGGATCTGCACCTCAAAGGGGATACCCTGCTTGCCGATAACGGTGGTGTGCAGACTCTGGTACATATTAGGCTTGGGGGTGGAGATGTAGTCCTTGAACCGACCCGGCACCAGATTGAAAAGGTCGTGAATATGACCCAAGACATTGTAGCAATCGGGGATGGTGTCCACAATGACCCGGAAGGCGTACACATCGTACAGCTCATCCAGAGTCTTGCCCTGCAGCTGCATCTTCCGGTGGATGGAATACACATGCTTGATGCGGCCATAGGCAGTGTGGTGGATATTTACAGAGTCCAGCCGCTGGGTGATGGCATCCTGAATGGTGTGCATAAAGGCCTCGCCCTGTGCCTTGTGAGAGCTCAGAAAGGCCATAATGCCGTTATACTGCTCCGGTTCCAGATACCGCAAGGCAATATCCTCCAGCTCCCACTTGATCTTTTGCATACCAAGACGGTGGGCAAGGGGGGCGTAGATATCCATGGTTTCCCGGCATTTGGAAATCTGCTTGGCAGGGGTTTGGTACTGCATAGTACGCATATTGTGCAGACGGTCGGCAATCTTGATCAGCACCACCCGGATGTCCTTCGACATCGCCATAAACATCTTGCGCAGATTCTCCATCTGCGCCTGCTCAGTGCTGGAAAAATTGGCACGGGTCAGCTTGGTGACGCCCTCCACCAGCTCGGCGACGGTCTGACCGAAAATCCTCTCGATCTCCTCGTGGGAGGCGTCGGTGTCTTCGATGCAATCGTGAAGCAGCGCGCCCAGAATGGCATCCATATCCAGACCCATTTCCGCAACGATCTTGGCCACAGCAAGGGGATGGATAATGTAAGGGGAGCCGTCCTTACGCTTTTGCTCTTTATGTTTGTTTCGGGCGTAATCCACAGCCCGGTCAATGGTGGGCATTTCGGTTGCAGGCAAACACTTTGTCAGTGTTTCAAACAGTTGCCCGTAATGAAATTCAAAGGTCTCCAAAAAAATCAGCTCTCTTTCGCTTGGAGAAGGGTTTGCATAGTTTGACTTAAATTCAGATCGGCTTTGGAAGCATCTGTGTTCAGCTCAATGTGCAGATGCTTCTGCTGACGGTAGTAGCGCAGAAGTCCCACATCCCGGAAAATGTCCAGACATGTAAGCATCTGTCCCAAACTCAGGGGACGGTTTGCCCAACGGACAATTTTCCGGCACAGGCACAGCGGATCCTCCCTGATGGCGCGCTCTGCGCTGGCCAGATACCGCCAAATGGCTCCCAGTGTTGCCCGGTCGGGCAGCAGATGAGCGGCTTGTTCAGATGTAAGGGTGCCGTCGGCAATGCGGCGATAGCCGCCCAGCTCCGGGGAACATTCAAAGCCGCAGCTGGGACGAATGTCCAGAATGTGCAGCTGTACGGAGCGGTCGCCCCGGAATTCGTTGATTTGGGGCTGGAAGGCCACATCCACCAGATCCCCGGGTTCAATGGAGGCACTTTCCGGATTAGAGGAGAAGAAAATACCGTTTACGATATGATTCCGATCCTTGAACCGCAGGCGCATATGCCGGCCGCTGGCCACCATACTGATCCGGTCAATGAGCAGATTGCGCATCATCAGCACCGGCTTGGGACAACCGTTGCCGCAGGGCTCCAAGGCGTTCAGGGCATCGATGCCTCGCAGGGTCAACAGCTCGGGCGTGACGGTGCAATCCACATCAAGCACCGTTCTGGGGCCTTCGTCGGTATAAAACGCAGCGGCCATACGGCAGATCTCCTGCCGGAAAGCACCGATGTTTTGCCGGTTGATGGTAAAGCCGGCGGCAAGTTCGTGACCGCCATAGCTTTCCAGCAGATGGGAAAGGGAGTTCAGAGAGGAGAACAGATTGAAGCCGCCAAAGCTCCGGGAGCTGGCCTTGCCGTGCTCTCCGTCCAGACAGATCAGAAAGGTGGGGCAGCAGTATTCCTCGGCCATGCGGCTGGCCACAATACCCACAACACCCTGATGCCAGCCTTCGTCTGCCAGCACAATGGCCTCCGGGGGCTGACCGCCGGGGAGCATTGCCACTGCCTCCTCGTAGATTTGGGACTCTACCTGCTGACGCTGGCGATTCAGATCGCAAAGGGCGCGGGCGAGGAAGACCGCCCGGCTTGTATCCTCGGTCAAAAACAGCTCGATTGCCAGATCGATTTGCTCCATCCGTCCGGCGGCGTTGATTCGGGGAGCAAGCATATAACCGATGGAAGTGGCATTGACATTTTCAGGAGTGCAGCCGCATTCCTTCATCAAAGCGGCAAGACCGGGACGGCGGGTGTGTCGAAGGGACTCCAAACCGCGGGCGACGATCACCCGGTTTTCACCGATCAGGGGCATCACATCTGCCACAGTGCCCAGACAGACCATATCTGCATAATCCTGCAGAACGGCCTCCTGATCTCCTGCCAACGCGGAGGCCAGCTTGAAGGCCACACCCACGCCGGACAGATTCTTGTGGGGATAGCCACCGTCAATGCGATGCGGATCTACTACCGCAATGGCATTGGGCAGCTGTTCTTTACATTCGTGATGGTCGGTGATGACCAGATCAATACCCAACTCCCGACAAAGTGTGGCTTCCTCTATGGCGGTAATGCCGCAGTCCACGGTGACAATCAGCTTTACCCCTTGAGAGTGCAGCTGCCGGATGGCGAGGGGATTCAAACCGTAGCCCTCTTCGATCCGTCCGGGGATATAACTAACACAGTCTGCGCCCAGCCGACGGAGAAAATCTGTCAGCAGGCAGGTGGCGGTAATGCCGTCCACATCATAGTCGCCGAAAACGGCAATTTTTTCGCCCCGGGTCATAGCAAGTCCAACACGCCCGGCAGCACGATCCATATCCGTCATCAGATAGGGGTCGGGCAGGGGAATGTCGCAGGACAGATGCTTGCGCACTGCTGCGGCATCATTCATTCCCCGGGCAGAGAGGATCATCGCGGTCAATGGGGAAAATCCGCTCTTGGTCAGCCCGTTGACCGCTGTTACATCCGGGCTGGACACATTCCATACTCCATACTTCAAAGCCAATACCATCCATTATACTTTTTTCTTGATATTATACCAAAAGTACGGCGTTTGCACAATAGGAAAGTTGCTTTTTTGTGGCAAATGTTTGCGGAATCAAGGGGATTTTTTAGCCTGCAGAGCGAACTGCACGACAATTACCGCCAAAATGGGCATCAGGAGCATACCCCCAAGCCCCCAAAGCCGATAGCCGGCATAGATGGCAAGGAGCGTGATCAGCGGATCCAAGCCCAGCTGCTTGCCCACAAACCGGGGCTCCAGCACACTCCGCAGCAGGCTGATGACGGCATAAATGGCCAGCAATCCGATGGCACGGACACTTTCTCCCTGCAGAAAACAGACGATGCTCCACGGAATCAGCACGGTACCCGTTCCCAAAACCGGAAGAATGTCCACAAGGCAGGTAAGTCCTGCCCACAAAATGGGATGGGTGATCCGCAAAATAAGAAAACCTGCACAGAGAATGACAAAGGTAATGCCCACCAGCTTTGCCTGTGCCAGCACCCAGCCCCATACGGTCTTTTTCAGAGTGCGAAGATGGGGCGCGTATTTTTCCTTCCACACCGGCGGTAGGTGCGACTGAAGCCAAGTGCGAAGCTTGGGCAGACGGGCGGAGAGCATAAAGGTCGCCAATACCCAAGTGCCCAGACCGAGGGCACTGTCCGGCAGAGCCTTCAAAAGGGAGGTGGCGAGGTTTAACAGGCGGCTCGTGATGCCGTCCAGCAGAGCACTGCTGTCGGAAAAGATTCCCTCCACTCCGTGGGTCAAAATGGGGCGGATGCCCTTCGGTGCCTTTTCCGCCAGCCCCAAAAGCCATAACTCCAAAGAATCCAGACCGGACAGCGTGGCACTCTCCAGATCCGGCAGAACACCGGACAGCGTTCCCAATTGGCGGATCAGCAGGGCGGAAAGTGCCAGCAGTATCAGCACCGTCAGTACCAGAACGACACTCACTCCGATGCCTGCGGAAAGCCCCCGGGGGAGGCGAAAATGTTTCTGCAGACTGCCTACCAGCGGCTCTGCCGCCAGAGCCAGCAGCAGTGCGAAGAGAAAGGGCATGGCAATGGGCAGCAAATACCGGGCACTCAGCCAAATGCCCAAGAGCATCAGCAGAAAAACGGGTACGCGACGAAAAGCGAAAATCGGCATGTGTATTCCTTTCTGGGACAAAAGTCCGCAATAGGGGTTGAAATTTTGGAAATGTGTGCTACAATAGTGTTGTTCAACAAAAAACAAACACCAAGGAGGCTGTATTATGGGCAAACAACCCAAGTATTACATCATTGAGGCATCTGCGCTGCCGGATATTTTTCTGAAGGTAGCCGAGGTCAAGAGAATGCTCTCTACCGGTGAAGCAACCACCGTCAACGGTGCTACCAAGCGTCTGGGCATCAGCCGCAGCGCGTTTTACAAATATCGGGATGCTATTTTGCCCTTCCAGGATATGCTGAAGGGTCGGATCGTTACCTTCCAGATGATGCTGCATGATGAGCCCGGTGTGCTGTCTGCACTTTTGATGACCCTTGCAAACCGCAAGGCCAATGTGCTGACGATCAACTCCATTGTTCCCACCAACGGCCATGCACTGGTCACCATTTCCGCCCAGCTGACGGATGTGGATGTTACCTTGGAAGAGCTGATGGACGAGCTGTCTGCCGTGTTCGGCGTCATCAAGGTGGATGTTATCGCCGGCTGATTTATGAAAATAAGCAGGCTCCCTGCCTTCGGGGGCCTGCTATAAATTTATCCGCTTTTTGCCGGTATAAAACAGAAAAATTTCAATAAAATGCCCTTGACAAAGGGAAAAAACTGTGCTAGAATGCTCAGGTAATGAAGAAGGCTGAACATCCGCCTCACCGCCAGCAATCGCAAAGCGGTTAATATTCCACTTTTCCCATAGGGGGATTCTGTGTGAGTATGCGGATGCTTTGGCATCCGCTTTTTTGCGCATAATGGAGGTGCTTACCATCGCAAAGTTAGATCATCAGCTCAATGAGGAAATCCGGGACAAAGAACTTCGTGTCATCGGTGAGGACGGTGCCCAGCTGGGTATTATGTCCGCCGAGCAGGCCAATGCCATTGCCGACGAGCAGGGCTTGGATCTGGTGAAGATTTCTCCCAATGCCGTTCCTCCGGTCTGCAAGATTATGGACTATTCCAAGTTCTGCTTCGACCAGAAGAAACGGGAAAAGGAAGCAAAGAAGAACCAGAAGGTCGTGGAGATCAAGGAAATCCGTATGAGCCCCAGCATCGATACCAATGACCTGAACACCAAAATCAAGGCTGCCCAGAAATTCCTGGCAGACGGTAACCGCGTTAAGGTCAGCGTCCGCTTCCGCGGCCGTGAAATGGCTCACACCAATCTGGGTGAGAAACTGTTGATGGACTTTGCTGCAGCATGCGCCGAAGTTGCAAACATGGAGAAAAATCCCAAGCTGGAAGGTCGCTTTATGGCGATGTTCCTTACCCCCAAAACCGGCAAATAATTAAACCAAAGATACGGAAGGAGAACCTACTATGCCCAAGCTGAAAACCCATAGCGGTGCTAAGAAAAGATTCAACCTGACCAAGAGCGGTAAGGTTAAGAGAGCTCACGCTTACAAGAGCCACATCCTCACTAAGAAGACCACCAAGCGGACCCGTCATCTTCGCGCAACTGCTTACGCCGATGTTACCAATGTGGAAGCAATCAAGAAGATGATTCCCTACAAGTAAGAATAGGAGGATAGAC
>SVLL01000002.1:64835-83909 GCA_015067935.1 Oscillospiraceae bacterium
AGAGTTAAAGGCGCAATGATGACGCGCAAGAGAAGAAATGCTACCCTGAAGCTGGCTAAGGGCTACTGGGGTTCCAAGTCCAAGCACTTCAAGATGGCCAAGCAGGCCGTTATGAAGTCCGGCAACTACGCTTTCGAAGGCCGCAAGCAGAAGAAGCGTGCATACCGTACCATGTGGATCGCCCGTCTGAGCGCAGCTGTCGCTCCCTACGGTCTGAACTACTCCAAGTTCATGAATGGCGTGAAGAAGGCCGGCATCGAGCTGAACCGCAAGAGCCTGTCCGAGATGGCCATCAATGACACCGCCGCTTTCGCAGCAATCGTTGAGAAGGCAAAGGCTGCTCTGAACTAAGCATTTAAAAGGTCTGCTGCAATCGCGGCAGACCTTTTTGCTATTCCAGATGCAATGCATATACCCTCCCCCGGGGGGAGGGTGGATTCCCATTTGGTTGATAAACCAAATGGGAAGACGGGAGAGGAATGGCGGCAGAACAGAGTACAGAATATGCCTATACATTTCTGAAGCTGCTATGTTATTTACCCGTATTCCTCTTCCGACCTCACATAAATTAAAGGTATGATTGCCACTGGCAATCATATAGATCAATTCCGCTGCGCTATGTAATATGCTCGGCCACCTTCCCCTCGGGGGAAGGTTAATATGCGTTATCAATAAGCAGTCAAGGAGCAGGCTATGAAACTTACCCATATTGCTGCCCGGGCAGGGCGGTTGTCCTCCTTTTTACGGGAGGAGATGGCCATGTCCGCAGGACTGGTCAATCGGCTGAAATGGCACGAGAAAATTCTCGTCAACGGCGTGCCTCAGCATACCGATTACCCGGTACAGCCGGGAGATGAGATCACTGCCTTGCTGGATGATCCGATAATTGAATACCCGGCCGAGCAGGGGGATTTGACGGTGCTTTATGAGGATGCGCACATTCTGGCGGTGGATAAGCCGGCAGGAATGCTGATTCATCCCTCCCGTTCCCGGAATTCCGGCACGCTGGCCAATTATGTGATGGGCTACTACGAAAAAACCGGACAGCACTGCGCCTTTCACCCTCTGACCCGGTTGGATCGGGATACCTTTGGGGTGGTGCTTTTGGCGAAAAACGGGCATATTAACGCGCTGCTGCAGGCAGGGGATTTGCAGAAGACCTATCACGCGGTTGTGTTTGGCGGACCGGCAGAGAATCGGGGGATCATCGATGCCCCCATCGCCCGAAAGCCGCTGCCCAGTCTGCTTCGGGAGGTACGCCCTGATGGCAAGCTGTCTGTTACGGAATACCGGGTGCTGGAACGGGATGGAGAGTTATGCAAACTTGAACTGCGGCCCATTACCGGACGCACCCATCAGCTCCGGGTGCACTGCGCCCATAAGGGCTTTCCCATTGTGGGAGATCCTCAGTACGGAAATGCGGAATCTATGGCATATTCCAAAGAAAATGGGGTAGAAACCCAGCTTTTGTGTGCAAAAAAGTTGGAATTTACCCATCCCGTTACTGGGGAGAGTATGCTGATTTTATCTCAAATGGATGTATCTTTGACTATACGCAGGTAGCAAAGTGAGGACCTGAATATTCTGAATGACAACCGATTTTAAACGCCTGCCGCTTTTGCGGCAGGCGTTCTTGCTATAAATCACCTGATTGATACTTGATTCCGTACTGAAACATTTTTATACCAAGCAATCTGCTAATGCGCAACAAAGAATCAATGATCAACTCTACATCCGCATCCTCTTGGACACCCAACCGATCGCATAGACGCAAATTTGCCTCATATACTTTGCTATAAAGCTCCTCGCAGGTACGCCCTTCTGCAAACATATTTTCCACAGCGCGAAAATACTCAGTTGGATCTGCTTCACCCATTAGCAAGTCATAGATTGCATCTGCAATTTTTGTATCCATAATACCTCCTTGAATAGTGTTCTTATACGAACACTATTATAAATCCTATTTTACAGTGATAATATAGAAAAGTCAAGGAGCAAGGAGGGATATGCAGTGATAAAATATGACCGACTTTGGATAACCATGGAAAAGAAGGGAATTACCCAGTATGATCTGTATACCCACCATAATGTGAATCGCTCTCAGCTGAACCGTTTACGCCACAATCAGAATGTGGAAGTGAACACCATTGACAAGCTGTGCAATATCCTGCAATGCAATGTTGAGGATATTATGGAGCATATTCCGGATGACAATCGATTTTAAACGCCTGCCGCTTTTGCGGCAGGCGTTTGTTTGTGACATTTATACTCTCTCGAAATCCTCGGGGCCGTGCTTGCACAGGGGGCAGACATAGTCAGCAGGCAATTCCTCACCCTCGTACATATAGCCGCAGATCTTGCAGACCCAGCCGGACTTCTTTTCGGCACTGACAGCAGGCTTGGGCTTGACATGGTCGAAATAGTACTGGTAGGTCATACTGGGTGTTTCGTTCAGTACATGGGCCTCGGTGACCTCAGCGATGAACAGAGTGTGGCTGCCCCAATCGTAGCTCTCCACAACTTTGCCGGAGATGACAGCGTTGCAGTTCTCAGGGACATAGCGCAGACCGTTTTCGGTGCGGCAATCATAATTGACGGCGGCGAATTTGTCAGTATCCCGACCGGAGCAGAAGCCGAACTGCTGGAAAACACCAAAGGGTGCATCCTGATTCAGAACGGACACATTGAACATTCCGGTGCGCACGATCATATCGTGGGTGAAGTTGGCCTTGTTCACAGCCACCTGAATCCGCTTGGGGTTGTCGGTGAGCAGACCGGCGGTGTTGGTGATGCAGCCGTTATCCCGGCCATTTTCCCGGGCGGTCAGCACATACAGACCGTAGCTGAGTTTAAACACGGCGTTGTTGTCCAGCTTGGGTGCGGGAGAATCAGAGGGCGCGGGCAGAATGGACGCTGCCAGCGCATCGGCAACCGCCTCCAGTTGGGGAAGCTGGCTCTCTTTCAGGGCAGAGCGGATGGTCAGGCCGGCGTCCAGAATGTTCATATTCTTGCACTTGGAGAGCATCTCGCGCATCAGCTTGCCGGAGGTGGGGGCCCAAGAGCCATTCTCCAGCAGGGCAACGGTGCGGTTTTGCAGATTGTGGGCCACCAGATCGCTGAGCAGTGCTTCCATACAGACAAAAATGCCTGCATTGTAGGTGGTGGAGGCGAAGACCAGATGGCTGTACCGGAAGGCGGCAGCCACAATGTCGGAGGCCGGGGTCACAGACACATCGAAAATCCGGGTCTTGATGCCCTTTTCACGAAGCTTGACCGCCAGAATCTCCACGGCATTTTCCGTGTTGCCGTAGACGGAGGCGTAGGCAATCATCACGCCGGTTTCCTCGGGAGTGTAGGATGCCCAGTGCAGGTATTTGTCAATGAAATAGCCGATGTTCTTCCGCCACACGAAGCCGTGGAGGGGGCAGACCATCTTGATGTCCAGCATAGCGGCCTTGGTCAGCAAGGTAGTGACCTGCTGGCCGTACTTGCCCACGATGTTGGTGTAGTAGCGGCGGGCCTCGTCCAGATAATCCCGGTCAAAGTCCACCTCATCGGCAAACAGCGCGCCGTTGAGGGCACCGAAGGTGCCGAAGGCATCAGCGGAGAACAGAATACCGTCGGTGGTATCAAAGGACACCATAACCTCAGGCCAGTGGACCATGGGGGCTTTCACAAAGCAGAAGTTGTGGCGGCCGGTGGAGAAGACCTCTCCCTCCTTGGCTTCGACCCAGCGGCAGTCCAGATCAAAATCAAAGAACTGCTTGATCATATTCCGGGTAGCGGCGTTGCAGACGATCTTCACCTCGGGATAGCGCAGCACCAGATCCTCCAAAACAGCGGAGTGGTCCGGCTCCATATGGTGCACGAACACATAGTCCAGCTTACGGCCTGCCAGAACGGCTGCCACATTTTCAAAGAAAACCTTGCCGACGGCCTTGTCCACGGTGTCGAAAAGAACGGTCTTTTCATCCAGCAGCACATAGGAATTGTAGGAAACGCCATCGGGGACGGAATACACACCCTCGAACATGGCAAGCCGTCGATCGTTGGCACCGACCCAGAACAGGTCGTTTTGAATTTTGCGGTAGTTATACATAGATTATCTCCTTTTGTAAGATAAATTAGATTACTTGGTTATCCAAAATCAGCTTGAATGCGCCATAGGCACCGGCATCGTTGCCAAGAGACGCCAGCGCAAAGCGGATGGATGCGGAAGCGTGAAAAATGTACTTATCGAAATAGCGTTTGGCACCCTCCAGCAAAGGCTTGCCTGCCTTGCTGACACCGCCGCCCAGCACCACCATTTCCGGGTCTGTGACGCAGCAAACCGATGCCAAAAACTGCCCCATATACATATACACCTGCTCCAGCACCTCCAGTGCAAGGGGATCACCGGCGTTGCCGGCATCGAATACATCCTTGCAGGTCAAAGGCTCTGAGAAGCGCAGCATACTTGCGGTTTCGTCAGATGCCAGCCGCTTTTTTGCCAGCCGGACAATACCGGTAGCGGAGCAGTACTGCTCCACACAGCCGTATTTGCCGCAGGTGCACATTTCGGTTTCGTCCCGCTCCACCGTCAGATGGCCGATTTCACCGGCTGCACCGTGAATGCCGTTAATAGGCTTGCCGTTTACAACGATACCGCCCCCCACGCCGGTGCCAAAGGTGGCAAAAACCATATTCTCACAGCCTGTTCCGCCGCCTTTCCAAGCTTCGCCCAAAGCGGCCATATTGGCATCGTTGCCGGCCTTGACGGGAAGACCCGTAAGTGTGCCCAACGCTTTATGGATGTTGAACACGCCCCAGCCCAGATTGGTGCAGCGGTTCACATTGCCGGCATCATCTACCGGACCCGGGACACCGATACCGATGCCAATCAACTGAGAAGCGGGGATGTTTTTGTCGGCAATGTAATTCTTGATTGCATCTGCGATGTCCGGCAGAATCTGCGCGCCCTTATTGGCGGTGACAGTGGGGATTTCCCACTTGTCAAGCATCATACCGGTTTCGTCGAAAAACGCGATTTTGACGGTCGTACCGCCCAAATCCACGCCAAAGCCATATTTCATAGGAATTCCTCCTTATTCTTTGCAGACAGCCTTGAAAATCTCAATGGCCTTTTGCAGCTGTTCCATGGGAATATTCAGTGCCGGCAGAAGCCGGATTTTTGTCTTGGCGGTCAGGCACAGCACTCCCTTATCGATGCAACGCTGCACCACCTCTTTGGCATTTTTTGTGGTTTGGATGCCCAGCATCAGGCCCATACCGGTGACGCTTTCGATGCCCTCAGCTCCCTGAAGCGCGGAGAACACATAGTCGCTTTTGCGCTGCACATCCGCAAGAAAATCCTCGTCAAGACGACTCATCACGCTCAGTGCACCGGCACAGCACACCGGGTTGCCACCGAAGGTAGAGCCATGGTCGCCGGGTCCCAGTACAGACTGTACTTTTTCTCCCAGCAATGCCGCACCGATGGGAAGTCCGCCGCCCAGGCCCTTGGCGGTGGATACAATGTCCGGCCGGACACCAAAGTGCATATAGGCGTACAGCTTGCCGCTGCGACCGTTGCCGGTCTGGACTTCATCGATAATCAGGGGAATATCCTGCGCCCGGCAGATTTCCTCTGCCGCCTGCACGAAATCCTTGTTTAAAGGATTCACACCGCCCTCGCCCTGGACACATTCCAGCATAATGCCGGCGCATTTGACGGATGCCACTGTTTCCCGAAGGGCGGCAATGTCATTGGCAGGGGTGTGAACAAAACCGGGAGTCAGGGGCTGGAAGAGCCGATGGAAATGGTCCTGCCCCGTGGCGGCTAAATCGGTCAGCGTGCGGCCATGGAAGCTATTTACCAGCGTGATAATCGTATAATATTCTGCACCCTTTTTCTCGGCAGAATACTTTCGGGCGACTTTAATGGCACATTCGTTGGCCTCTGCACCGGAATTTGCGAAAAAAACCTTTTTCATTCCGGTTTTTTCACACAATAACTGCGCTAACCGGGCATCGGGGGCGGTATAGAACAAATTGGAGCTGTGCTGCAAAACAGACGCCTGCGCAGTAATGGCCTGCAGCCATTGTTCGTCAGCTACACCGAAGGTGTTGACACCGATGCCACCGGTCAGATCGATGTATTCCTTGCCGTTTATATCGGTGAGGATACTGCCCTTGCCGGAAACCAAGGCGACCGGATAGCGGCCGTAGGTCCCTGCCACATATTCCTTATCCAAAGATATAATATCCATAGTTTTTGCCTTATCTGTTAAAATCAAAATCGCAGTGCTTCAAAAATTCCCTTGCCATCAATGTGGAACCGATCTGATTGGGATGAATCCGATCCCAAGCGATGTAGGAAGAATGGCGAACAGAGCAGTAATCGGCATACAGCTTCTGAAAATCCACATAGATACAGCCGTGCTTTTGGGCAAGACGGGCGCAGATGGCCACATATTCATCCATCCGTGCACGCATCATATCCTTTTCATTGGGCTCCATAATGTAGGGGGACAGCAGGAAGATGCCCTTGACCTTCCCCTTGACTTTCAAAATCATTTCCTCCACATTTTGCTCGTATTCCTCGGGCAGAATGTGATCCTTGTGGAAAGCGGGCAGATCGAACTGCCGCCAAACATCATTGATGCCGATGCAGATGCTCACCCAATCGGGTTCCAAGGCCACTACATCCCGATCAAAACGCGCCAGCAGATCCCGGCTGGTATGCCCGGAGATGCCGGAATTGGTAACCCGTATGCTCAGCTCCGGATAGCAGGCAGCAAGCAGATTGCTGACAACACGCACATAGCCAAAGCCGAGACTGTCGAACAGACCTTCGCCAACGGGGTTGGTGCTTTGCATATCGGTGACGGAGTCTCCGGCAAAAACAATACGGTCTAAGTTTTGAAATAGCATAGGACATACCTCCTTTTTGCTATTTTACCATAGGTAAGAGAAAAGTGCAAGAAAAAAAGGGGCGCAACCGCGCCCCTTCAAGCTTAAATTGTGCCGGTGACGGTCAGGGTGACCACGCCCGGCGTAAGGGTATACGCCCCGGTGACGGGATCCTGGGTATAGGTGGCGGCAGGAACGGTGATCTGACCGGGATTGGTGGTGAACAAGCCGGTGGTTTCATCGTAATTATACTGCACGCCCTCGGTCCACGCAGCACCGTTGAAGGTGACCGCCAGATCCGTCAAAATGGGGTCAAAGGTGTCGGAGATGGCGGCATTGTCCGTTGCCACCACCGCTTCGTTGCCGGTGTTCTGGATGAGGAAGGTGTAGGTCACCCGATCGTTATCCACCACCTGCGCAGGAGAAATGGACTTGGTAATGGTCAGCAGAGGTGCGGCGGTGCCGGTGACGGTTGCTGTTGCGGTGGCAGGCGCACTCAGCCCGTCACCGGTAACTGTGACGGTGTTGATGATGACGCCACCTGCAGTGGGATCAGCAAAATCATTGGCCCGCGCCTGATACACCAGTACCAGATCGCCTCCGGCAGGGACGGTCAGCCCGGTGACGGTCAGGGGAGGACCGGCAGTGACAGCAGGCTCGCCCTGAGGTACGCCATCCACGAAAACGGCGGCGGAACCGGCTTCATAGGTCAGCGGATACAAGGTTGTGCCGTTATAGGCGTAGCCGCCAAGATCGTCTGTGACGGTCAGACCGGTCAGGGGTGCGGTGCCGGTATTGCGCAGAGTTACCACATAGGTGACCAGCTGACCGGGAGCATAGACACCCTCAACGGATGTTTTGGTAACTGCCAGCACATCCAAAATTTCGCCATAGGCGATATTGGAGTTGGTGGTGTTGCCATTGTAGGTCAGGGTCGCTTGGTTGGAAAAGATAGCCATAAATTTACCTCCTGATTTTATTGCCGGCCATACGCCCGGCAGACCATTCTATGCCCATTCGACGGTCTGCGACACAACGGAAAAAGCACCTGCATAAGCAGGTGCCTTTCCCAATAATGAAGAGTCTAGCGACGGTAAATAGTGATTTCGTTGGTCTTTTCCTGAACGATCTTCTGACCGATGAACGCATAGCGGTAAACTGTACAGGTTCCGCCGATGGTGAAGGAGCTGGTGGCAGGGGAGTAGAAGGTGGAGGTAATGCTCTCCACATCCCAGTAAAGCACGCCCTGAGGGGTGCAGCTTAGCTTGCCGCCCAGAGAACCGTCAATAGAATAGAAGCCTTCCGGTATTCCGGTTTCCAGATTGCAGACCAGCAGCATTGCGGTGTAATTATCCCGAACGATGGGAGTAAGATCTGTGCTGCTGATGTTTTGCGTATTGTTCTCATTGAGATCATCCAGAATGCCCTTGATTTCTTCCCGTGGTTCTGCTACCTGCTTCTTGGGTGTCGTATAGGCCGAAATGTACAGCTTGCCATTGGCAACAAGCATATCGGTAAAGAAGTAATGCTCAGTGGGTGTATTGTAGGTGATATTACGCATAGGAATACCACGTTCATTCAAAAGCATCACACTGGGGGCGTTATACTTTGAAGCAGGATTTACATGCACCACATAGCCCTTTTCCCAAGTGGAAACGGATCCGATTTCACCGTTTAAGTGAAATGGAATGCTGCTGTATGTTTTCATACCGGCGGCAGAATAATGACGTATAACAAAGGAATAACCATCTTCTTCCTGACAGAAGGCGACCAAGCTGCCGTCATCATTACCGATCACCTGAACAATATTGCCAGCCCTGTAAGCTTCACCGCCATAATGATAAAATGGCTTGCTGAACACAACCTGACCGGTAGTGCCGAGCTTGATGAACCATGCGTGCCAAATCTCTTGGAGCTGATAGCCGTTGATCCCAATGTTGTCAATGCAGTACTCTCCGGTAACAAGAACTCCATCGACAAGCGGGAATACACCGGAGACACGCCAATCACCGTCAAGCAAAACCTTCCAAAGCAGTAGCTCACCGTCATACATTTCCACATAGTTGTGGGGCTGCTGTGTTTGTTCATCAATGGTGATACTGTGGGCATAGTGAATGCCGGTCTTGGGCGTGGCTTCCCAATTTCCGTTATCCGGATTTCCCAGCGCACCCATTTGCTCTAATGTGGGGCCCTCCTGGACGATCTCGAAACCATTGATCTGGCCAAAATCCAATCCGTCAATGGTTTGGGTCTGATTGGTAATGACGGTTGCCGTCTTGGGATTTTCGAAGGTTTCAGCCGTAATATCCCGATAGATGGCCTTGATCTCCTCACGGGTCAATCCCTCTGTGGACAGACCGTATTCCGCGAAAAAGGCGAGGGCATCTTGGTATTCCTGCGCTTCTGCGATGATGGCAAAGGAGCCAAAACCGATGGTTAATGTCAGCAGCAAACAAGCGGCTACAGTCCAGAAAACACGGGGGAGTTTTCGCGTTTTGGAAAGCTTCGGGGTGTAATCAATGTCTTCGAAAACAAGGGCCGTTTCCGGCAGCTTTGCGGCTGCATCAAATAGCTTTTGTTCCATTTGCCTTCTCCTCCTTTTCTTTCAAACTGTTGATGGCGCGCTCGTACCGCTTTTGTGCTGCCCGGTGAGAAATGCCTAGCACAGCACCGATTTCCGCATGGGACAGACCGCCTACGATCTTTAATGTGACGATTTCCCGATCTGTGGGCGACAGCCCGGAGATCAGCTCTATGTATGCAAAGCGGGTATCGTTTGCAATCGGTGGGGCCAGATATCCCTGCTCCCGTTTGTTCCGCCGCAGCTGATCGTAGCACAGGTTTCGTGCAATACGGTACAGCCACGAAAGTTCCTTGCCGGGGGCACATTGAAAGCCTTTGCTCATCAGCTTCACAAATGCATCGTGCAGAACATCTTCTGCCAGATACGGATCCTTGGTGATGGACAGCGCGTAGCGGTAGATACCGTTTTTGTGCTGCTCATACCAGCTGCCTACGATTATTTTGTCCAAGGCTCTCGCCTCCTTTCACATATAAGACGTGCGAGAAAGGGAAAATGCGACAAAGAAAATAAAAATTTTTTTAAAAGTTCGGACCGCCCGGTAAAAGGGCGGTCCGCGCATGGAATTTTACGACGAGGCGCGGCGTTACTTGATGGTCTTTTTAATGCGCTTGAGGGTTTCCTCAAGGGTCGCACCCTCAAAAGCCGCCAACGGATGGAAATGGCTGAAGCTGTCGCCCTTGACGGTGGACCAGCCGATGAGCCACTTGTTCTTGTTTTCGTCGTCCAGCGTATCGCTGTCGGAACGGAACTTGAAAATATAGTAGGGCTCCTTTTTAAATAGGAACTTGATTTTGCCCAACATTGCAATTTCGTCCGGAATTTTTCCTAACTCCGTGGGATAGGTCAACCAGTGGACAAGGGCACTTTTTGCCAGATATTCAGGGGCTGCATACGCAGCAGGGAAGAGGCTTGTTTTGCCCACCAGCTGCAGAGTCTGATATGCAAAATGAGCGTACTCCAAGTCAGCTGCAAGGGAGTCAATCGTCGATTGGGGAACATCTTCACCCAAAAAGCACAGCGTATCCATTACATAGCAGCTGATGTGATTCCGGCCCTGCCCCAGCAGCTCCAGGAGACCGTAGACAATGGCCTCATCGGCAAAATAGCGGCTCACATCTGCCAGTACCTCCAAGGCGTTCCATGCATCCTCGGTGTCCACAGCCATCAGGCGGCGCAGCTCGGCGGCCATATATTCCTTCAGAATTTGTCGCGCACCCTCACTAAGCCGGCTCAGCTCCTGATGCCCAAGCCCCAAAAACAGCTTACCTTTCTGATACTCATCCGTGCATCCCTTCATCCAGTACAGCAGGCGGTTGATATCGGTTTCTGTAACTGACGGCTGCTGGAAAATCTCGTCCAGGGTGGTTTCTATGTGTCGTTCCTGCTTAATCAGTGAGGCCAGTGCCTTGATTTTCATTTGCTGTGCCTCAGGTAAATTGGCGGGAGGACCGTTCAAAAACCACAAAATGCCGAACAGGCTGTTAGTACACTCAAAAATCAGGTCCTTTTCTCTGTAAGTGGCAGTGTCTGGAATGTCCCGACGCATCTGCTCCACCTCGGCAAAGACCATTTCGATGATTGCGTTCCGATCCTCGTGGGAAATCTGCCGCTTGTCCGCCTCTGCCATCCGGCAAAGATATTCCAAAAACTGCTTCTTTTCGCTGTAAGGCGCGGTCTGCAGCGTGGTAATCATTTCGGTAATCTGGGACATATAACTTCTCCTTTATTCACAGATATAGGTTATGGCATATCCGGTGCTTTCCCCGGCCAGCTTCAGACGGACTTTTCCGGTGACATTAGGAAGTGTAAAGGTTTGATTGTCTGTATTCAATGCAAAATCGTGGACAATTTCATCGTCAACCACCAAAACCAGCCGGGCGTTGCCCTTTGTGATGCGGCAGGATACCGTAATGGTAAAGGGTTCATTGTTCAGCTTGGTATCGAAAAGCGTCACCACGCCGGACATAGTTTTGGCTTTGCACTCCGTCTTGTTGTTGATCGTTACCTTAGAGGACAAAACCGTTGAACTGCCTGCACCCCGGAGGATGTCTGCATCTGTTAATGTCTGCAGGGCATAGTTATCCTCACCGTTGGTGTCCTCATACGAAAAGGTGACACACCCGGAGCAGGACAGCAAAAGAAAAGCAGTCAGCAAAACGCAAAGAAGCTTTTTCATATTCTTTTCTCCCATCGGTTTTCTTTTATTTTACTATGCCGGAAAAAGGATGTCAAGGGAAGGGACGGATGCGCTTTTCTGCGGAAGAGCCGCCTTTCGAATCCATCCATCGAATACCCGTAGACAGAAAAGATATTTTTGCTGTTTTTGCGTATGAATTCGAACCTTTAAATAAAATTCTAAATCTTACCTAATCGACAAGTTTTGACAGAGAAGAGTGAAAAGTGAAGAGTTAATAGTGAAAAAGTAAAATCGACAAGTTTCTGTCGAAACTTGTCGATTTTTGGTGGGGGAGGACGGATTCGAACCATCGAAGCGATACGCAGCAGATTTACAGTCTGTCCCCTTTGGCCACTCGGGAACTCCCCCAAATATTCAGTTCCGTTTGCTCTGGTTGGAGCCGGTAGACGGACTCGAACCCCCGACCTGCTGATTACAAATCAGCTGCTCTACCAACTGAGCTATACCGGCGGCTCAAACAGAACGGACTTATTATAGCAACGCCCGCGGCAATTGTCAAGCTATTTTTTTGTAATAACCAAAAAATATTGCAAAATGCCAGGCCCTTGCAAAAACAGCAGCGGTATGCTACCATGTAATCAGGGGAGGGATAGATATGCAAAGAAGAAAAATGGCACTGATTCTGTTATTTTGCTGGCTTTTTTCGATGATATCCGGCTGCCGGGCAGAGCAACCGGCCGCAGATGTGTTTGTGCCGTCTTCATCGGTGCCGTCCCATTCTGCGCCAGCGTCCTCCTCCGGCACAGTTCCCATCGCGCCGCCGCCCCGGAAGATGGTGGTCTGCATTGATGCGGGGCATCAGCAACGTCCTATTTGGGAGCAAGAGCCTATTGGACCGGGAGCCACAGAAACAAAGGCGATGCTTTCCAGCGGTACCCAGGGCATATCCACAGACATTCCGGAATATCAGCTGAATCTGGAGGTAGCGCTTCTGCTGGAGCAGGAGCTGATCCGCCGCGGTTATGAGGTGGTGATGATCCGTCGCACCAACGACTGCCCCCTGAGCAATGCCCAGCGGGCCAAAATTGCCAATGAAAGCGGCGCGGATCTTTTTATCCGCATCCACGCAAACGGCGCAGAGGATCCATCGGTCAGTGGGATGCTCTGCTGCGCGCCCTCCCGCGACAATCCCTACCTTTCTCGGCAGGTGCTTGAGGACAGCATCCGGCTGTCCCGGATGGTGGTGGAGCATTTTTGCACCGCTACCGGAGCCAACAATCAGGGGATATACTATGTGGACAATATGACCGGTATCAATTGGTGTCAAATCCCTGTGACCATCGTGGAGATGGGCTATATGTCCAACCCTGCAGAGGACGAGGCAATGGCAACAGACCAATACCGCGCAAAAATAGTGGAAGGGATTTCCAACGGCATCGATGCCTTCTTGAAGGAGTGAGCCTTTGCAACAATACAATGGAAGAAAGGAAAATGATATGAAAAAGCTTTATGGGATTGTTTTGGCTTTATGCTTAACTGTTTGTCTCTCCGGTTGTCTATTTGAGGGAACTGCGTTCTTTTACGCTGATTATGTAGAAGCGGATGGTTTTGACATTGCCGTCAATAAAGTAGCCAACTGTTGTTTTGTTAGCGGTTATGAATGTATGGAGTATACGGAAAACCTTGAGATTACAATCCCGGATGACTACAATGGCATACCGATCAAACGAATCGGCGGATATTCCGGCACGGGTTTTCCTGCTCCGTTTTCCATTTCTCTTTTCTCTTTATATGTGAATGCGCCGAAAGGCAATGAATACCACGCAACCTTTTCCGATGCCGCAGTAAAGAGTAGAAATCCTGAAGAATACACTGTAGAAGATGTTGCCTTTACTTTAAACATTGGAAAAAATATCGAAGTTATTGAGTATGTCAATATGGATTTTTATTATCCGCACATCAATGATGACGGCAGCATTACATTCTATCATGCGGTTGTAAATATTACCTGTTCCGGTGACAATAAATACTTTTATTCTAAAGACGGGAAATTGTATGACAAGAAAACGAATGAATTGATTTCTGATTTTGCATATCCGGCAGCATAATCACCGCTAATGACTAACCTTAAAAACAGACCGATACATACTGAAACCGCCCTGCCATCCGGCAGGGCGGTTTTGCGTTAGATTTCTACATCCAGCTTGGCGACCACAGCGGCGCAGCGGGGACACAGATCATCTGCACCGGCCTGTTCGGAGTGCATCCAGCAACGGGGGCACTTGGCACCCTTTGCTTCGGACACAGCGATGGTCAGCTCGGGGAAGTTCACACCGGTACCAACCTCGGCACCTTCCTCGGCTGCTGCCCAATCACAGGCGGAAACAATGCAGATTTCTGCCAGATTCACGCCCTCGCAGGCGTTCTTCAGGGCTTCCTTATCGGTCGACAGAGCCACATGGGCCTCCAGAGCCTTACCGATACGCTTGTCAGCGCGGGCCTTTTCCAGAATGCCGTTCACATCCTGACGCAGCTTCATCACGGTCTCCCACTTTGCCATTTCATCCTTGGAAAGGGCATAGGTGGCAAAGCTCTTAGGCATCTGATTCAGCAGCACATTCCGGGCATCATCACCGTCGCGATGGGGCATAGACTTCCAGATCTCATCGCAGGTGAAGGCCAGAATGGGAGCAAACAGCTTTGCCATAGTGTCCACGATCAGGTACAGCGCGGTCTGCGCACTGCGGCGGCGCAGGCCGGTGGCCTCCTCGCAATACAGACGGTCCTTGAGAATGTCCAGATAGAAGGAGCTGAGCTCCACCACGCAGAAGTCGTTGATGGCGTGGGTGATCAGGTGGAATTCATAATTTTCGTAAGCCTTGCGGCAGGTCTGCACCAGTTCGTCCAGCTTGGTCAGTGCCCACTTGTCCAGCTGCTCCATATCGGCAGCGGCCACCAGATTGTTGGGGTCAAAGTCATTCAGGTTTGCCAGACAGTAACGGGCGGTATTACGGAACTTCAGGTAGTTCTGGGCGATCTGCTTGAAGATGTCCTTGGAGCAGCGCACATCCACATGGTAGTCAGAGGATGCAGCCCACAGACGGACAATGTCAGCACCAAAATCTTTAATCAGGTCAGCAGGATCCACGCCGTTGCCCAAGGACTTGTGCATGGCTCTGCCCTGACCATCAACCACCCAGCCGTGAGTCAGAACCTGCTTAAAGGGTGCGCCCTTGTCCAGTGCGCCCACAGAGGTCAGCAGGGAAGATTGGAACCAGCCGCGGTACTGGTCAGCACCCTCCAGATACACATCCGCAGGCCACAGCTCGGGCGTGCGGTGCATCAGGGATGCAAAGTGGGTAGAACCGGAGTCAAACCAGCAGTCCAGTGTATCGGTTTCCTTGGTAAACTGCTTGCCGCCGCAGTGGGGGCAGGTAAAGCCATCGGGGGCAAGCTCCATTGCCTCTTTTTCAAACCAGATATTGGAACCGTGTTCGTCAAAGAGGCCGGAGATCTTCTCGATGGATTCAGGAGTAGAAACGGGCTTGCCGCAGTCCTCGCAGTAGAACACGGGGATGGGCAGACCCCAGCGACGCTGACGGGAGATGCACCAGTCGGCACGCTCGCGGATCATACTGACCATCCGCTCACCGCCCCAAGCGGGGAACCACTGGACATTCTCAATTGCCTCCACAGCCTGATCCTTAAAGGATTCCACAGAGCAGAACCACTGGGGAGTGGCGCGGAAGATGACGGGCTTCTTGCAGCGGTCGTGATGGGGATAGGAGTGGACGATCTGCTCAGATGCGAACAACGCACCGCTTTCCTTCATATCTGCCAGAATAATGGGGTTGGAGTCCTCGGTCTTGAGACCGGCGTACTTGCCGGCGTAGTCGGTGTGACGGCCGTAGTCATCCACGGGCACCACCAGATCCATACCGTAGCGCATACAGGTCTGATAGTCATCCGCACCGAAGCCGGGGGCGGTGTGGACACAGCCCGTACCGGAGTCCATAGTGACATACTCGGCCCATACCAGACGGGAGGTCTTGTCAAGGAAGGGATGCTGAGCCAGCATATTCTCAAAGAATGCGCCTGGATAGGTGGCCAGAACCTCGTAATTCTCGAAGCCGCCCATCTTCATGGTCTTTTCCATCAGAGCTTCGGCCATAATGTAAGTTTCACCGTTTTCAGCCTTGACCAGCACATAGCTGTCCCGGGGATGCAGGCAGATGGCCATATTGCCGGGGAGTGTCCAGATGGTGGTGGTCCAAATGACAAAATAGGTCTTGCTCAGGTCAAAACCGGCCAGTTTACCCTGATCGTCCTTCAGCGCGAACTTGACATACACAGAGGTGCAGGGGTCGTCCTGATACTCAATGTCAGCTTCTGCCACAGCAGTTGCACAGAAGGGGCACCAAGTGACGGGCTTCAGGCCCTTGTAGATAAAGCCCTTGTCGAACATCCGGCCAAAGACCTTGACCTCCTGGGCTTCAAAGTGCTTGTCCATGGTGCGGTAGGGCTCTTTCCAGTCGCCCACAACACCCAGACGCTTGAAGCCGCCCATCTGCTTCTGGATAAAGTCCTCGGCAAAGTCCTCGCAGGCTTTGCGGAACTCAGGCACGGACATATCCTTGTTCAGCTTGCTCTTGGACTTCTCGATGGCGCGCTCGATAGGCAGACCGTGGTTGTCCCAGCCGGGGACATAGGGGGTGTAGTAGCCCATCATTGCATGGCTGCGGACAATGAAATCCTTCAATGCCTTGTTCAGGGCGTGGCCCATGTGGATGAAGCCGTTGGAGAAGGGAGGGCCGTCGTGGAGGATGAAGGGGGGCAGGTCCTTGTTCTTTTCCAGCATTGCGCTGTAAAGGTCCATTTCCTCCCATGCGGCCAGCATACCGGGCTCCCGGGCAGGCAGACCGGCTTTCATAGGAAAGTCAGTCTTCGGGGTGATGATTGTGTTTTTGTAGTCCATTGGAAGTTACCTCCATAGTGATTTTTATGTATCTGGGAACAAAAAACACCTTTGCCCCTTACGAATAAGAGACAAAGGTGCGTTTTACCTCTGCGGTACCACTCTTGTTCCGTCTTGCGACGGCACTCATGTGCGCTGTATCGGGCGCAACACCGGCACGGCCTACGCACCCCATTGGGCTTCGGCGTGCGGCTCGGAGGGGATATACACTGCTTCTGTATCGCTGCCTCGCACCAAACGGCAGCTCTCTGGGGATAGGGAAAAGCAGGCACTTGTCCTCGTCGTAGCCTATTATTTCTTGGTATTGGTGGGATCGTAATCCGGTCCGAAGTGACTGGAAAGACCCGCGAATTTACTGGTGGTGTCGGTCACAACAGGCTCTTCGGCAGTGCCCACCAGATTCTCCAGATTATGGGAAATCTCGTCTGCCACAGCGGCGGTGATGTCATCATCCGGCTCCTGATCGTAGTCAAAAATGGCTTCGCTGCCAGCACCGGGTGTCTGAGAGTCACGGATCTTGTTCAGAGCCTGCAGGCAGGCGTTCAGCTCCTGGGTCAGCCGGTCGATGCGCTGCTTTGCCACCCGCTGGGCTTCCTCAACCCGGGCATTTTCAATGGCCATAGCGGCCTCGGCCTGACGGGTATTCTCGGCAGCCATTGCGCTGGCCTCGGTGAGCATCTGTGCGCACTTCAGCTCCGTTTCCCGGATCATAGTGTCGCAGGAATTCTGCGCCTCGGCGATGGCCTCTTTCATTGCGGCATCGTTGCTTCGGTACTCCTCCAGCTTGGTCACCAAAATGCGCATTTTGCTCTTCAGCAGGGCATTTTCCTGATAAAGCGTGACATAATCATCGGCCATACGGCCCAGAATCTCGTCAACAGCCTGAACTTCGTAACCGCCGAAGGTGGCGTGCTTAAAGGAAATCTCACCGATTTCCTGAGGAGTCATCAGTGGTGTAGACATATGCTATCCTTTCTTTGTATCGGTATATCAAACCGGGGTTTCGGTTTCTGTGGGCAGGTTTTCCAGATCCCCCACGATTTCCATATTGTGGGGGCAGAACAGATAGGTGGACTGCGCGACCTTCTTCACCGAGCCGTCAATGGCGTAGGTGCAGCCGGAGAGAAAATCTGCAACCCGGCGGGCCATAGCCTTGTCCACATTTTCCATATTCACAATAACGGCTCTTCTGCTGCGCAGATCATCAGCGGCCTTGGAGGCGTCACCGAAGCTGGTGGGATGGAACAGCACCACTTCCTGCTTACCTCCCATATTCACCACCTGACCGCTGAAAGCGGAGGTGCCGGTAGGCTTGGCGGCACTGTAGGCAGGAGCTTCTTCGGAGGGGGCGTTGCCAAAAATGGAGCTGCGACGGGCCCGGGCGGGACGCTCTTCGGGAGCTTCCTCAAAGCCTTCGGCTTCGTCTTCGTAATCCTCGTACTCGTCTTCAGAGTACGGCTGTGCAAACTTTTTCATACTATCCCATAAACTCATAACAATAACCTCCCGTATGGTCTGAAGCGAAATGTAAAATCAGTTGTAGATGCGGCGTCCGAAAATTGCGGTGCCCACACGGATCATCGTGCTGCCGCAGGCAATGGCATCGGCAAAATCGTCGGACATACCCATAGACAATACATCTACGCATACATTATCCACTTTTTTTGTCGTTATGTCAACAGTAAGTGCGTACATTTTTTGAAAAAATTTGGTATTATCTCCCGGTTTTTGGGAAACCGGGGGGATTGCCATCAGTCCACGAAGGAAAAGATTGGGAAACTCGGAGAAACGGTTTACCAAATCGGGGATCTCATCAGGGGCGAAGCCGGACTTGCTTTCCTCTGCGCCGATGTTGACCTCCAGCAGAATTTCCTGCCGGATGCTCTGCCGGGCCGCTTCCTTTTGAATCGCTTCCAGAAGGCGCAGACTGTCCACGCTTTGAATCAGGGCCACCTTGCCCACCACCTGCTTGACCTTGTTGGTCTGCAGATGACCGATGAAATGCACCGGTGCGCCCTCATAGGCATTCTCGGATAGCTTTTGGGTCAGCTCCTGCACCCGATTCTCTCCACATACATCCACGCCCCCGGCGATGGCGGCCCGGACGGCTTCGGCATCGTTCATTTTCGTAGCGGCGCAGAGCTGAATGCTGGCGGGGTCCCGTCCGGCCGCAAGTGCGGCTTTCTTCATTTCTTCCCGAATTCGGGCAATATTTTCAGCAATGGACATAAAAATCCCTCTTTCTGTAACTGGTGTTAAATAAGGCTTCTCCTCAAGGGGAAGGCTTTGGATGGGCATTTACATAAAACAAGCGACGGATGCTACTCCGTCGCTTGTTTGCTTATGCAGTGGCGGCTGCTTTCAGCGGTCGGATCGGTGCGAGGGTGGAGATGGCGTGTTTGTAGATCATCTGCTGCTTGCCATCGGTCACCAGCACCACCACAAAGCTATCAAAGCCGGTGATGATCCCACGGAGTTGAAAGCCGT
>SVLL01000050.1 GCA_015067935.1 Oscillospiraceae bacterium
CTTGCCGGTCTCCTTGGAAGGATCGAAGCGGAACAGGTTCCAGTAACCGCACTCAACAGCCTTCTTCATCTCAGCCTGGCAGTTCATCATACCGCCCTTGATGGAGTGCATCTCACAGGGAGCATAGCCGATGATCAGGGAAGGACCGTTGTAAGCCTCTGCCTCGCAGATAGCCTTGATGGTCTGAGCCTGATTTGCGCCCATAGCGATCTGAGCAACATAGACATAGCCGTAGCTCATTGCGATCTCTGCCAGAGACTTCTTCTTGGTCTCCTTACCGGAAGCTGCGAACTGAGCAACCTGACCGATGTTGGAAGCCTTGGAAGCCTGACCGCCGGTGTTAGAGTAAACCTCGGTATCGAAGACAAAGATGTTGACATCCTTGTTGGAAGCCAGAACATGGTCAACACCGCCGAAGCCGATGTCGTATGCCCAGCCGTCACCGCCGAAGATCCAAACGGACTTCTTGGACAGGTATTCCTTCTTGCTCAGGATCTCTGCAACGGTATCGCAGCAGACCTTAGCTTCCAGATTTGCAATCAGAGCCTTGGTGGCAGCCTTGTTGGCCTCACCGTCGTTGAAGGTATCCAGCCAAGCCTGGCAAGCGGCCTTGCGCTCGTCGCAGACAGTGGTCTCCATAACGGTACGGACCTTGTTGGCCAGAGACTCACGGATGACAGCCTGAGCGGTGTACATACCCAGACCGTGCTCTGCGTTGTCCTCGAACAGGGAGTTAGCCCAAGCGGGGCCGTGGCCGTTCTCGTTGACGCAGTAGGGGGAAGTGGCAGCGGGACCGCCCCAGATGGAGGAACAGCCGGTGGCGTTGGAGATGTACATCCGATCGCCGAAGAGCTGGGTCACCAGACGGGCATAAGAGGTTTCAGCACAGCCTGCGCAGGAGCCGGAGAACTCCAGCAGGGGCTTCTTGAACTGAGAGCCCTTAACGGTGTTATCCTGCATATCTTCCTTGGTAGCAACCTTGGAAACCATATAGTTGAAGACATCCTGCTGAGCCAGCTGAGTCTCCTGAGGTACCATAGTAATTGCATTGGTGGGGCAGACACCGACACAGACGCCGCAGCCCATACAGTCCAGAGGAGAAACGGCCATAGTGTAGGAGTAGACACCCTTGCCCTTGCCGGCCTTGACGGGCACGATCTTTGCAGCAGCGGGAGCGGCAGCAGCCTCAGCCTCGGTCAGAGCGTAGGGACGGATGGTAGCGTGGGGGCAGACATAAGCACAGTTGTTACACTGGATACACTTGGTTGCATCCCACTCGGGAACGGTAACGGCAACACCGCGCTTCTCGTAAGCAGCAGCACCCAGGGGGAACTGACCGTCAGCCAGACCGTCGAAGGCGGAAACGGGCAGGGAGTAGCCGTCCATCTTGCCAACGGGGTTCAGAATGGTCTTGACGACCTTGACGGTATCGGCGGGGCCTTCCAGCTCCAGCTCAACATTGGCAGCTTCGGCATTTGCCCAAGCAGCGGGAACATCGATCTTCACATAAGCGGTAGCACCTGCGTCGATAGCGTTCCAGTTCTTTTCGACAACATCCATACCCTTCTTGGCGTAGGACTTCTCAGCAGCATCCTTCATATACTTGACAGCTTCCTCGGCGGGCATAACCTTAGCCAGAGAGAAGAAGGCAGACTGCAAAATGGTGTTGGTACGCTTGCCCATGCCGACCTTGATAGCCAGATCGATAGCATTGATGGTGTACAGCTGGATGTTGTTCTCAGCAATGTAACGCTTGGAAGCGGCATCCAGATGATGCTCCAGCTCCTCCAGAGTCCACTGGCAGTTGATCAGGAACACACCGCCGGGCTTGACATCCTGAACGATCTTGAAGCCCTTGGTGATATAAGAGGGGTTGTGGCAAGCCACGAAGTCAGCCTTGTTGATGTAGTAGGGGGACTTGATGGCGTTGTCGCCGAAGCGCAGGTGGGAAACGGTAACACCACCGGTCTTCTTGGAGTCGTACTGGAAGTAAGCCTGTACATACTTATCGGTGTGGTCGCCGATGATCTTGATGGAGTTCTTATTTGCACCGACAGTGCCGTCGCCGCCCAGACCCCAGAACTTGCACTCGATGGTGCCGGCTGCTGCGGTGTTGGGGGAAACCTTCTCCTCCAGAGACAGGAAGGTCACATCGTCAACGATGCCCAGAGTGAACTCGTTCTTGGGCTCGTCCTTAGCCAGCTCTTCGAACACGGCAAAGACGGAAGCGGGGTGGGTGTCCTTGGAACCCAGACCGTAACGGCCGCCAACGACCTTGATGTCGTTCTTGCCGGCCTTGGCCAGAGCCATAACCACATCCTGATACAGAGGCTCGCCCTGAGAGCCGGGCTCCTTGGTGCGGTCCAGAACAGCGATCTTCTTAACGGAAGCGGGGATAGCGGCCAGCAGGTGCTTGCTGCTCCAGGGTCGGAACAGACGGACCTTAACCAGACCGACCTTCTCGCCGTGAGCGTTCAGGTAGTCGATAACTTCCTCAGCCACATCACAGAAAGAACCCATGCACACGATGATGCGGTCAGCATCCTCGGCACCGTAGTAGTTGAACAGCTGGTAGTTGGTGCCCAGCTTTTCGTTGACCTTGGCCATGTACTTCTCCACAACTGCGGGAAGAGCGGTGTAGTACTTGTTGCAGGCTTCGCGGTGCTGGAAGAAAATGTCGTCATTTTCGTGAGAGCCGCGCATTGCGGGACGCTCGGGGTTCAGGGAGTGCTTACGGAAAGCCTCAACAGCCTCCATGTTGCACATTTCCTTCAGGTCCTCGTAGTCCCAGATAGCGATCTTCTGGATCTCGTGGGAAGTACGGAAGCCGTCGAAGAAGTTGATGAAGGGCACGCGGCCTTCAATGGAAGCCAGGTGCGCAACAGCACCCAGATCCATAACTTCCTGTACATTGGTCTCAGCCAGCATAGCAAAGCCGGTCTGACGGCAGGCGTAGACGTCGGAGTGGTCACCGAAGATGTTCAGAGCCTGAGCAGCAACGGTACGGGCGGACACATGGAACACGCTGGGAAGCAGCTCGCCGGCGATCTTGTACATATTGGGGATCATCAGCAGCAGACCCTGAGATGCAGTGTAGGTGGTGGTCAGAGCACCGGCGGCCAGAGAGCCGTGAACGGTACCTGCAGCACCAGCTTCGGACTGCATTTCGACGACCTTGACGGTATCGCCGAAGATGTTCTTCCGGCCGGCAGCGGACCACTGGTCCACATTGTCAGCCATAGGGCTGGAAGGGGTAATGGGATAGATGCCAGCTACTTCTGTAAAGGCGTAGCTAACGTGGGCGGCAGCAGTATTGCCGTCCATAGTTTTGAATTTTCTTGCCAAAATGAAGTACCTCCTAAAAGTATTCAAATTTTACCGCATATATTCTAGCACTTTAATTTCGATTTGTAAAGCATTAAGCCACCGAAATTCGCGGAAAAATTTGAAAAGATTTCGCTTTTCTGGCATCTGTGCGGGAAAAATGATTGCGTTTTTCTTTTTAATAAGTTATGATAAGGAAAAATGGAAGCAAAGGAGCAGTTTTATGATCTGCAGCATCCGCACCTTGGGCATAACCGGCATCCGGGGCACCGGCGTGACGGCGGAATGTTATATTTCCAACGGCTTGCCCGGCTTTGATATTGTCGGTCTTCCCGATGCCGCTGTGAAAGAGGCCCGGGAGCGTGTTCGGGCAGCTGCCAAGAACTCCGGCCTGTCGTTTCCCAGCAGCCGGATCACGGTGAATCTGGCACCTGCCAATTTGAAAAAGGCAGGCACCCACTATGACCTGCCAATATTGCTCAGTATCCTCTGCGCTGCCGGCAGCGTCCGCAGACCCCGTTCCACCAGTGCCTTTTTGGGCGAGGTGAGTCTGGACGGTCAGCTGCGCCCCATTCCCGGTGTGCTGCCCATGGCGTTAGCAGCTAAAAAAGAGGGAATTAAGGCGTTGTTTGTGCCGGCCGAGAATGCGGCGGAGGCAACACTTGCCCGGGGACCGGAGGTTTACGGCATCCGCAATCTCACCGAGTTGGCTGCCGGATTGAACGGAGAAACCGTCCTGACACCTGAGCCCTTATGGGAGCCGAAGCAATCGGAGATCGTCGGACTGGATTTTAAGGATGTACTGGGGCAGGAGAATGTGAAGCGTGCCCTTGAGGTGGCAGCCGCCGGCTCTCACAATGTGTTGCTCATCGGCCCTCCCGGTTCCGGTAAGAGTATGCTTTCCAAACGGCTGCCGTCCATTTTGCCGGATATGACTTGGGATGAGGCGTTGGAGGTAAGTCAGATATATTCCGTTATGGGTATGCTGACCGCCAAGGAGCCGCTGGTATCCCGTCGGCCCTTCCGCTCGCCCCATCACACCATTTCTAATGCAGGCCTTGCCGGTGGCGGTACGAATCCCAAGCCGGGCGAAATCTCTATGGCTCACAAGGGCGTGCTGTTTTTGGACGAGCTGCCGGAATTCCGGAAGGATACGCTGGATATGATGCGCCAGCCGCTGGAGGACGGTTCTGTGACCATTTCCCGGGTGGCAGGGGCGGTGTCCTATCCTGCGGAATTTATGCTGGTGTGCGCAATGAACCCCTGCAAATGCGGCTGGTACGGTGACCCATCGGGCCGCTGCAATTGCTCGGAAATGGCAGTGCAGAATTACCGCGGACGGATTTCCGGACCGCTTTTGGACCGAATCGATATTGTGGTGGAGGTGCCTGCTGTCCATTTTGAAGACCTGCGCACCAGAGCAGAGGCGGAACCCTCCAACGCGATCAAAAAGCGCGTGGATGCCGCCCGTCAGCGGCAGCATGACCGCTTCGGGGCAGATACTACTATGTGTAATGCCCGGATGGGTCCGGATGAGATGCGAAGCTTCTGCAAGCTGGACGAGGCAGGGGAAACGCTGATGAAGCAGGCCTTTGATGCTCTCGGCTTGACCGCGCGAAGCTATGACCGCATTCTGAAGGTTGCCCGTACCGTTGCCGATCTGGACGGCAGCGAGGAAATCAAGCCTCAGCACATTGCCGAGGCCATCCAATATCGGGCTGTGAATTTGGGAAATCGATAAATAACGAGGTAAAGTATGAACGAGATTTTTTTGATGAAGCTGGGCGAAATTGTCCTGAAAGGCGCAAACAAGCGTCAGTTTGAAAACAAGCTGCGCCAGAATGTCCGCCGTAGAATGAAGCATTACGGCAATTTTGATGTATACATTATGCAGTCCACCGTTTATGTTGTTCCTGAGGATGATCAGGCGGATGTGGACGGTGCGTGGGAGGCCTGCAATTCCATCTTCGGTGTGGTCAGCCTTTGCCGCTGCAGACCCTGTGAGAAGAATCTGGATGCCATCTTTAATGCCATCGAGGAATATCTGGGTGACGATCTGGATTGCGCCAAGAGCTTTAAAGTAGAATCCAAGCGGTCCGACAAGCAGTTTGCCTACAATTCCATTCAGATCTCTCAGGAAATCGGCGGTCGGCTGGCAGAAGCCCATCCTACCGTAAAGGTGGATGTGCGTAAGCCGGAATACACTGTTTATGTTGAGGTTCGCGATCTTGCTGCTTATGTTCACGGACCTGCAGAGCCGGGTGCCGGCGGTCTGCCCACCGGTGTGGGCGGTCGGGCGATGTGCCTGCTTAGCGGGGGTATCGACTCCCCTGTGGCGGCCTATATGATCGCAAAGCGCGGCGTGGAAATTGAGTGCGTCCATTTCTTCTCCTATCCCTACACTTCTCAGCTGGCCAAGGATAAGGTGCTGGAACTGGCACGAATCGTGACCAAATATTCCGGACGGATGACGGTGAATATCGTCTCCTTTACGGAGATTCAGGAAGCCATTCGTGACAACTGCCCCGAAGAGTATTTTACGCTGATTATGCGTCGGTTTATGATGGAGATCGCCCAGCGATTGGCAAAGCACGACGGTTGCGGTGCGCTCATCACCGGCGAAAACTTAGGTCAGGTGGCAAGCCAGACCATGGAGGCGATGACTGTTACCGGTGCGGTAGTGGATATTCCCATCTTTATGCCTCTTGTAGGTATGGACAAAGAGGAAATCGTGACCATCTCCCGGAAAATCGGTGCCTTTGAGACCTCTATTTTGCCCTATGAGGATTGCTGCACTGTCTTTACACCCAAGCATCCCAAGACCAAGCCCACCATCGGTCAGCTGCTCCACGCGGAAGCCAATCTGGACCGGCAGGCAATGATTGAAAAGGCTGTTGAAACCGTGGAACGGATCCAGGTGAGATACCATGATGAAAAGCGCATCTGATGTCATCAAAAAGCTGCAGGGCAGGACTCTCGCCACGGCAGAGAGCTGTACGGGCGGTGCCATCGGAGCAACTCTGACGGCAGTGCCCGGAGCTTCCAAGGTTTTTAAGGGCGGTATTATCAGCTACTGCAATGAGATCAAAGAGAAACTGCTTAGCGTTCCTGCAGATGTGCTGTCTTTTTACGGTGCAGTGTCCGCGCCCGTTGCAGAAGCAATGGTCAAGGGTGCAAGGGAGGCACTGAATACGGATATTGCCGTTTCCGTTACAGGACTTGCAGGTCCCGACGGGGACGAATACGGCAATCCCGTAGGCACAGTATTTATCGGCTATTCCGATTGCGGGAAAACCCTTTCCCGAAAATATTTGTTTGCCGGAGATAGGGAAGCAGTGCGGATGCAATCTGTGGAAGCAGCCTTGAAGCTAATATTGGAGAATGCATAATATTTCGTCCGTCAGTATGTGCTGACGGACGAAAATTTTTCAAAAATTTGGAAGTTAGCTATTGCAAGCTCGGAGAGGTTGTGCTATAGTTAGCAATAGGTAACTATAGCGATGAGGTCAAATGTGTATGGAGGTAACTATGACAATCAATGATCTGAAAGTCGGGCAGAGCAGCGTGATCAATGGAGTTGGCGGGGAAGGGCCGCTTCGCCTGCGTTTTTTGGATATGGGGCTGATTCCCGGCACCAGGGTAACACTGCAAAAAATCGCACCCATGGGAGACCCCATCCAAATCCATCTGCGGGGCTATGAGCTCACTATCCGTCGGGAGGACGCAATGCAAATCACCCTCAAGGAGGAAACGGTATGATTTTTGCACTTGCAGGCAACCAAAATTGCGGCAAGACCACACTCTTTAATGCCCTGACCGGTGCAAATCAGCATGTGGGAAATTTTCCCGGTGTAACAGTGGATCAGAAGATTGGCGTCATCCGGGGAACGGAGCATCAGGTGGTGGACCTGCCCGGTATTTACTCCATTCGTCCCTATTCCGAGGAAGAAGTGGTGACCCGGGATTTTCTGCTGAAGCAGAAGCCCGATGCCATCATCAATATTGTGGATGCCACCAATCTGGAGCGGAATCTCTACCTGACACTGCAGTTGCTTGCACTGCGTGTGCCTACGGTCATTGCCATCAATATGATGGATGAGCTGCGGGGCAACGGCGGCAGCGTGGATGTGCAGAAAATGGCGAATCTTCTGGGTGTTCCCGTCGTGCCCATCAGTGCGGTAAAGCACGAGGGTGTATCGGAATTGATCGATACAGTGGTGAAAACCGCAAAGGCACAGACCGCACCCAAGGTGATTGACTTTTGTGCGGACGGCCCGGTACACCGGTGTATCCACGCGGTCAGCCATTTGATCGAGGACCACGCCCAAAGAATGGATGTTTCCCGTCGGTTCTGTGCCATCAAGCTGATTGAGGACGATCAGGACTTCTTCAAAATGCTGGAGTTGAGCCAGAATGAGAAGGAACTGCTGGAGCACTCGATTATCGAAATGGAATACGAAACCGGAATGGACCGGAATGCGGCCTTGGCGGATATGCGGTATAACTTCATAGAATCCGTCTGCGAAAAATGTCTTGTCAAGGCAAAGCAGAGTAAAGAATATACCCGGAGCGTCAAAATCGACAGGATTCTCACCCACCGGGTACTGGCTCTGCCGCTGTTTGTGGCCATAATGGGATTGGTGTTCTACCTGACCTTCGAGGTCTTCGGTGCGGTGCTTTCCGATTGGCTTGCCTATGCCATCGACGGGCTGACGGTTTGGGCAGATCAGGCACTGACCGATTATGGCATAAACCCCATTGTACATAGCCTGATTATCGAGGGCATTTTCGCCGGCGTGGGCAGTGTGCTCAGCTTCCTGCCGATAATTGTGGTGCTGTTTTTCTTCCTGTCCATTCTGGAGGATTCCGGCTATATGGCCCGGGTTGCCTTCGTGATGGATAAGCTGCTGCGTAAGATCGGTCTTTCCGGCAGAAGCTTTGTACCTATGCTCATCGGCTTCGGCTGCAGCGTTCCCGCCATCATGGCAACGCGTACCCTTTCCTCGGAACGGGATCGGAAGATGACCATTATCCTGACACCCTATATGAGCTGCTCCGCAAAAATTCCCATCTATTCCGTGTTTGCGGCGGCATTTTTCCCCGGGCTTGAGGTCGTGGCGATGATTGCGCTGTACTTTGGCGGTATGCTGGTGGGTGTGCTTGCAGCACTGGTGATGAAATCCACCGCCTTCAAGGGCAAACCGATCCCCTTTGTGATGGAACTGCCCAATTACCGTTTCCCGTCTATGCGCAGCGTGTTGCTGCTTATGTGGGAAAAGGCGAAGGACTTCTTGCAAAGAGCCTTTGGTGTGATTTTTGTCATTACCATTATTATCTGGTTCCTGCAGAATTTTGATCTGCGGCTGAATGTGGTTGCGGATAGTGCTGACTCCATTTTGGCGAGCATTGGTAAGTTTGTGGCTCCTATTTTTGCTCCATTGGGCTTTGGAGATTGGCGGATGGTCACCGCACTGGTATCCGGCTTTACAGCCAAAGAGGCAGTGGTAGGCACTTTTGGTGTGCTGCTGGGTGTGAGCAACGAGCAGTTGGCTGTCGCTTTGCATCAGCTGTTTGACCTGCGCAGTGCCTGCAGTTTTCTGGCGTTTACCTTGCTGTATACGCCCTGCGTGGCTGCGGTTGCCGCCATCAAGCGGGAGATGAATTCCGGTTGGAAGACGATTGGCGTTGTGATTATGCAATGCACAGTAGCTTGGATCGTGGCGTGGGTTGTGTACCTGATCGGAGGTCTAGTATGGGCATAATGGATTGGGTTCTGCTGGGCTTGATTGGCGCGTACTGCGCTTTCGTGCTGCTTACGAAAAAGAAAAAGGGCTGCTGCGGAGATTGCTCCGCCTGCAGCGGTTGCAAGAAAATAGAACAATAAACCAAAGTCCGGCAGCTTCATCTGCCGGACTTTTCTTGCATTTAGACTATTTGTATGATAAAATATAGAAAATCGATAAACTTGAATTTGACAAAGGAGTGTGAATTTTATGAAAAAGAGATTGCTATATTTAATTTTCCCCATTATTACATTGATTTTAGAATTCTTACCTTATGGAGCAGTGTGCAACTTTGCAAATCCAGAGGGCGACCCTTGGAGAAAGACATTCTCCTATTTTGACTTAACACCGTTTGGATATGCGAATTTTGCCCCATTCCTCACAGCAATAATCACTTGTGTTGTACTGGCATTTCTTTTGGTTTATCTGTTTACTGGTAAAACGAAAACAATCACAATTGCAAAAGTTCTGTTGTGTGTTGGGGTGGTACTGTCATTGTGCCCGCTACTATTTGGAATTAACTATTTCTCTATTGTTGGAGCATTGATTTCTGCATCTTTGATTACTGAATTGGTTTTGCTCTTGGTCGCTGCGAAAACACAAGGCGAATGAAAATTTGACAAAGGAGCGTAATATTATGAAATCAGTAAAAACTATGTTATTGGGTATTGCCTTTTTAATTATCGCTGCTTGCGGTGTTCCACTATGGATGGCTGGTGCAGGTGTAGGTGCTGGTATGTTTTATGCAGGAGGAATTATAGGACTAATTTTCTGCTTTAAAGGATTTTTTAGCAAAGAGTAAGAGCCAAATCCCAATTTATCAAACAGAAAACCGACCTATGAGAGCCATAGGTCGGTTCTTTGTTATGCTGCGGTGGGGTCGTAACGGACGATGATGTCCAAATCGGTGAGCTTTTTTGCGTCCCATACATTGTTGCCGTAGATGCTCACATCCACCAATTGAGCGCATGTGCTCATTGCACTGATAGTAGTGATTCTGTTGTTATCCAGATACGCGCTGTTAAGGTACGCAAGCACTGCTAAGGGTTTAACAGAGCTGATCTTGTTGTGGGTTGCTTTCAGGATCACCAGACGGCATTCTGCCGTCCATGCCGGGAACTTTTTAATGGTGTTGTGGGAAACATCCAGATAAGTCAGTTTGTTCAGATTTGCCAAAGAGGCAATATCGCTGACTTTGTTGTAGGAAAGATCCAGCTGCTGCAGGGAGGTGTAATTCTCAAGCACCTTCACATCTGCGATGGCGTTTTCCTGCAGGTAAAGCATAGTGAGTGCTGTGGGATTATTAAAGAGGGGAAATTCCGTCAGCTGGTTATTGCTTGCGGTCAGGGATGTCAGCTTGGGGCAAGTGATGAGGGACTCCAAGGTGGTCAAGGAGTTGTAGGATACATCCAGTACCACCAAATTTTCAAGGGCACTCAAAGCACTCAGGTTTGTCACCGCATTACTGCTGAGGTTCAAAATCGTCAGTTCCTCCAGATAGGCAATGGGGGACAGATCATTGATGGCATTGCCGCTCAAATCCAATGCCGTGAGACGCTTTGCACCGGAAAGGGGCGTGATATTGGAAAGGCTGCACTCGCTGAGGGTCAGAATCTGCAGCTCCGGCAGAGAAGCGAGAATACTCAGATCGGTTGCCGACAGAGGACAGCCATGAATCACCACTTCCTGCAAAAATGCCAGACCGGAAATGGGTCGCAGACTTTGAATCGTGGGGGAGTCCATAATCAGGGTTTCCAGATAGGTCAGCCGCTTCAGGTCGCTGTAATCCTGCACATCAGCAGGAACTGTCAGGGTAGTAATTTTCCACAGATCATCGCTGTAAAGAGGTTCATAGGGAGTTATGTTTAAAAGCTCCCGCAGATGCGCATCCAAAACGGGATCGGCAATGGTAACCTCTTCAATCACACCGCCCACCACATAGCTGAAATAGGCAGGCTCACTGACAAGTCCCGCTTCATTAACCGCAATTGCGGTGATGTGATTTTCACCGGCCACCAATGTAATACTTTCCTCGTGAGGCTTAGCAAGGGTAGGAAAATCATCACCGGTTGCAACATACAGCTTGGCGTTGTCAGCGGATGTGATGGTCACATTTAAATACTCGGTGTAATAGCCAGGTTCAGGAGCTGCGACGGGGGTAGCAGGGCGCAGTTTATCCAGCTGCGACTTAATACCGGGGTTAGTGATGTTCTCCAGCATGGCCACGGCATCCATCAGCTTATCCTGCTCTATATAGGTTTTGCACAGGGCAATGTAGAGCTCCACGCTGCCGCCGTCTTTGATGCCGTTTGACAGCACCACCTCGGCTTGGGTATAATTGCCTGTCTTTTTAAACCGTTCTGCCAACTCAATGACGACGGTATCGTCGTTGTCAGATTGCTCATAGGCCTGCTTATACAACCAGGTGGAGATGGTGTGCTGGCCGTGCTCCTCAAAGTAGCGGGCACTGCTCAGCAGAAAATCCTGTGTAAAGCCCCGGTCATAGATAAATAAGTACCATATAATGCTGCATAGGATAACCACGCACAAGAATATCGGCAGAAGTCGTTTTGCAGATCGTTTCATAAAAAGCTCCATTTCTAGGTGTTCTCTGTAAATTATAACGGCTGAAGCAAAGCATGTCAAGAAGTGTCGGATAATTGGTAAATATTTCGTCCTTTTGTGCCAAGAAAAACCGTTGCGATTTGTTAAAATAGCAACGGGAGGGATACTATGAAGGAGAATGTATTGCAGGTAGTGCTTGCCATTTTGTTGGGCCTGGCGTTGCCGGGCACGATTGTCCGGCTTATGTCCGATAAGCCGCAGCTTCAGCAGATTTCCACCACTGCGCCCCAGAGTTCTGAACAGCAGCAAACCGACGGAATGTGGGTACTGACCGGGGAACAAAAGCTTCAGTGGATGCGTCCGGAGGAGTACCTGACCGGCGTGCTTTTGGCAGAAATGCCCACTTCCTATGACCATGACGCGCTCTGCGCCCAAGCGGTGGCGGCCCGTACCTATGCTGCAAAGCGAAGTACGGATGCACGGCATCCCTACGGCGCGGTCTGCACGGACCCCGGTTGCTGTCAGGCCTATGTGGAAGTGGCGGATTATCTGGACGGTTTGGGCTTTGCTGAGGATGTGGAGATCGCCCGCAAAGCTGTGGAAGCAACCAAGGACTTGGTATTGACCTATGAGGGGAGTCTGATCGAAGCGACTTATTTTCACAGCTCCGGTGGCAGAACAGAGGCTTCCGTTGCGGTTTGGGGTGTGGCGTATCCCTATTTGCAGCCGGTGGACAGTCCGGGGGAGGAAGTACTGACAGACCATAGCACCCGGATTTTCTATACCCGGGAGGAACTGGAAATGCTGCTGGACCGACAGCTGCCAGGAAATCCTTCCGGATGGCTGGGATGGACAACCTATACCGTAGGTGGCGGCGTGGAAACCATTCTGCTGGCCGGAATCGAATACAGCGGATTACAGCTGCGCAGCCTGCTGAAGCTGAATTCAACCGCCTTTACTGCGGTGGCAGAGGGGGACGGTTTGTGGTTTATTACCAGGGGGAAGGGGCACCGTGTGGGCTTAAGTCAGCTCGGTGCTCAGGCAATGGCACTGGAGGGGCATTCATGGCAGGAGATCCTTGCCCATTATTATCCCGGTACCGGAATTGACAAAATGGAAGTTGTAGGGTAAAATACTAACAAAATCCCTCAAGGAGTGATTCCATTGCCTATTCGTATTCCCAACGATCTGCCGGCTGCCGGTACTTTGCTCAATGAGAATATCTTCGTAATGACCCAAGAACGGGCGGTTACGCAGGATATTCGTCCGCTGGAGATCGTTTTATTGAATCTGATGCCCACCAAGATCGCCACGGAAACGCAACTCAGCCGCTTGCTGGGCAATACCCCCCTGCAGGTTAATCTGGAGCTGATGCATACCAGCTCCCATAAGCCAAAAAATGTATCTCAGGAGCATCTGCTGTCCTTTTATAAGAGCTTTGACGAGCTGAAGGACCGGAAATTTGACGGTATGGTCATCACCGGTGCGCCCGTGGAGCTGATGGAGTTTGAGGAAGTGGATTACTGGGACGAGCTGTGCCGGATCATGGAGTGGAGCAAGACCCATGTCCATTCCACCTTCCATATTTGCTGGGGTGCACAGGCCGGCCTTTACTATCACTATGGCATCGGCAAGCAAAAGCTGCCGGAAAAGCTGTTTGGCGTCTATCCTCATCAGGTGGAATACAAGCGGTCCATTCTGCTGCGTGGCTTCGATGACTGCTTTTGGGCACCCCATTCCCGGCATACCACCATTTCCCGGGCGGACATTGAAGCGGTGCCTGAGCTGAGGATACTGGCTTCCTCTGAAGAAGCCGGTGTTTATGCCGTGACCAACAAGGGCGGCAGACATATTTTCGTTACCGGTCATTCCGAATACGATCCGGAAACCTTAAAGACCGAGTATTTGCGGGATAAGAATCAGGGGTTGCCCATACATGTGCCGGAAAACTATTTTCCTGACGACGATGACACGCAGGAGCCCATCGTGCGTTGGAGGGGACATGCCAATCTGCTGTTCTCCAACTGGCTGAATTACTTTGTGTATCAGACCACACCTTATGACATTATGACTATCGGCAACACAGAAAAGTAAAAAATGGTGCAGTGAAAACTGCACCATTTTTTGTTTCGTTTAAAGCAGCTTTCCCACAATATACCAAAGCACAAGCAGCAGTAGCATAATGGGAATGCAGGCAATCAACGCAGTGGAGCCAAGGGCAATTACCGTGATGCCGATGTAGCTGAGTCCTGCCACCAATGCGGCAATCAGCAGTGTGCTCAGCATTGCCCGGGCAAGCATTTTGCCCACGATATTTGCAAAGAAGAAGGTATAGAGAAATCCAATGAGGGGATTGACCGTGATCAACAAAGCACCGATGACGAACTTCAAAGCACCCACAGCCAGCATAATGACCAGCAGACCCAGCAGAATCACCGGAGCCCAAGTGATGAATCCCTCCGGCAGCAGGGGAATAAGCAGCATATTCACAAGCGCGAATGCCACCATACCCAACGCGACGGAAAGGGCCCGGAAGAACAGCCAAGTGATAAAATGCTTGCCCTGAGGCATCCAGCGATTAACAATATTGACCACAAAGGCCAGAATAATCATATTCAGCAATTCCCCACAAAGGGATACATATTCAAATTCAAGAACAGGGTAGAGAGAAACATAACCCTCTGTCATACTTACAAAGGGCAGGGGAGAGACCAGAAATTTCAGGTTCAGCCCGGAACTGGTCAGCATAATGGTGACCGCATAAATGAAAAGAATACCGATGGCAGAAGAAACGCTCTGGTTCAAAACGGACTTCTTGCCGAAGGCGAACCGACCGATAAAACCAAAGATAAGCGAGCTGGCGGTAAGTACCAGTACCAGCAGTAAAAAGGAGTGCATCTTCGCTTCATCGGCAAGGATTGCCTGAATTTGTGTAATTAAGGCTTCCATAGTAAACCTCCTGACTCACAAGCTATATCACAAGTTTAAAAAAGCAGCCGCCAGAATATTCCGGCGGCTGCGATTGTTGAGCAGTAAAATTACTTCAGCTCTGCGGTAGCGCCAGCTTCCTTCAGCTCGGCAACCAGCTTCTCTGCGTCTTCCTTGGAGATAGCTTCCTTCAGGGTCTTGGGGCAGTTGTCAACCAGATCCTTAGCGTCCTTCAGGCCCAGGCCGGTAGCAGCGC
>SVLL01000051.1 GCA_015067935.1 Oscillospiraceae bacterium
AATGCTGAGAAAGGAGTGTACTGATTATGGCAGTTGTATTTGAAAAACCCAAGGCACTGACCGATGCAGTGCTCCACTATTGCCCCGGCTGTCCCCACGGCATCATTCACCGTCTGGTGGCTGAGGTCATCGACGAACTGGGCATTGAAGGCAAGGCCATCGGTGTTGCTCCGGTTGGCTGCGCAGTTATGGCTTATGATTACTTTGCCTGCGATATGATCGAGGCCGCTCACGGACGCGCTCCTGCTGTTGCCACCGGCATCAAGCGTTGCCGCCCCGAGAATGTGGTCTTCACCTATCAGGGCGATGGCGACCTGGCATCCATCGGTATGGCCGAAACCGTCCATTCCGCCGCAAGAAACGAGAACATTACCGTCATCTTCGTCAACAATGCCATTTACGGCATGACAGGCGGTCAGATGGCTCCCACTTCCCTGCCCGGTCAGGTCACCCAGACCTCTCCCTACGGCCGTGATGTGAAGCACTGCGGCTGGCCCATCCGTGTCAGCGAAATGCTGGCGACTCTGGAAGGTCCTGAGTATGTTGCCCGTGTTGCAGTGAACAATGTGAAGAATGTTAAGAACGCCAAGAAGGCCATTAAGAAGGCCTTTGAAAACCAGATTGCCGGCAAGGGTTTCTCCCTCGTTGAGGTTGTGTCCGCATGTCCCACCAACTGGGGTATGACGCCCCAGAAGGCTCTGGAGTGGGTCGAAAGCGATATGCTGCCTTACTATCCCATCGGTGTTTATAAGGACCGCAGCGCGGCAAAGGAGGGCCAGGAATGAAAACCACACAGATTCTGATCGCAGGCTTTGGCGGACAGGGTATTCTGTTTGCCGGTAAATTCCTTGCCTATAAGGGTCTTGTTGAGGACCAGCAGGTCTCCTGGCTGCCCTCCTACGGTCCCGAGATGCGTGGCGGCACGGCTAACTGCAGCATCATTCTCTCCGACACTCCCGTCGGCAGCCCTATCATCACCAACCCCGATGTACTGGTAGCTATGAACCTGCCCAGCCTTATGAAGTATGTAAACACCGTAGTTCCCGGCGGTAAGATCATTGTGGATTCCACTTTGATTTCTGAGAAGGTCGAGCGTACGGATGTAGAGGTCTTCTATGTTCCTGCATCCGCTATGGCAAAGGAAGCCGGCTTCACCACGCTGGCTAATATGGTCCTGATGGGCAAGCTGATTAAGGAGACCGGTGTTGTTTCCTTCGAGAACAATCAGGCTACCTTTGAAAAGTTCATCCCTGCCAAGAAGGCTGCTCTTATCGAGCAAAACTGCCAGGCTCTTCAGGCTGGCTATGATTTCTGAGAAAGAAGGCATCAATATGCTGGATATTAAAATCATCAAAACTACCGAACCCAAAGCAAAGCCCATTCCCGGGCAAAAGCTGGGCTTCGGCAAGATCTTCACAGACCATATGTTCGTGATGAACTACACCGAGGGCAAGGGCTGGCACGATCCCCGAATCGAGCCCTTCCACAACATCAGCCTCTCCCCTGCCGCAATGGTTTATCACTACGGTCAGGAAATGTTCGAGGGTCTGAAGGCCTACAGAAACCCTAACGGTGAAGTTTATCTGTTCCGTCCCGATATGAACGCAAAGCGTACAAACGCCACCAATGACCGTCTGGTGATTCCCCAGATTCCCGTTGAGGACTTTGTGCAGGCTGTGAGTGCTGTCGTGGATGTGGATCGGGACTGGATCCCCACCGATCCCGGCACCTCTCTGTACATCCGCCCCTTCATCATTGCAACCGATGAATTCTTGGGTGTTGCACCCTCCAAGACCTATCTGTTTATGGTCATTCTCTCCCCCAGCGGTGCCTACTACGAGAGCGGTCTTGCACCCGTTGGCATTTGGATTGAGGATGAATATGTCCGTGCTGTTCGCGGCGGCATCGGCTTTGCCAAGACCGGCGGCAACTATGCTGCCAGCCTGATTGCTCAGCAGAAGGCCCACGACGCAGGTTTCTCTCAGGTGCTGTGGCTGGATGGCGTTGACCGCAAGTACATTGAAGAGGTTGGCGCAATGAACATCTTCTTTAAGATTGCCGGCAAGGTTGTCACTCCTGCTTTGAGCGGCTCTATTCTTCCCGGCATCACCCGTAATTCCGTCATTCAGCTGTGCAAGAAGTGGGGCTATGATGTGGAAGAGCGGAAGATTTCCGTCGATGAGCTCCTGCAGGCACAGAAAGACGGCACTCTGGAAGAGTGCTTCGGTACCGGTACTGCTGCTGTCATCTCCCCCGTTGGCAAGCTGCGCTACAAGGATGATGTGATGACTATCAAAGACGGCCAGACCGGCGAGCTGAGCCTGAAACTGTATGATGCCATCACCGGTATCCAGACCGGCAAGCTGCCCGACGAAATGGGCTGGCGTGTCAAGGTTGGCGACTAATTGAAACAAGAAGAGCCTGCTGCAAATCGCAGCAGGCTCTTAAACTATATACTCAGCAGTGTGGCAGCAGTTTTCCAAGCGATTTGTTCTCGCTCGGCATCAGTCAGATCCAGTTTCATAAACCGCTCAATCTCAACTGCCGGGTCCCACATAGGGAAGTCACTTCCGTACATAAACCGCTCCGTCCCATAGTGACGAATATATTTTTCCGCAACACCGGTGTCCATAAACATCAGCGAACTGGAAGTATCGAACAGACAATTCGTATCTGAAAGCTCTTCCCACGCCACATCCCGCATCTGATAGCCCCCAAAATGGGCCGCTACGGTCTGCAGTTTCGGAAACAGCTGCAGAATATGACGCAGCTTCGCCGGATGGGAATAGTCATAGCGCAGGTCGCCCATATGAAAAATAATCGGCATATTCCCCTGAATTTCCTCGTACACCGGGTACATACGGGGATCGTCAATGGCAAAGGTCTGGTAATCCGGATGGATTTTGATGCCGTAAAGACCGTTTGCTTTGATATACGCCACTTCATCCATTAAGCCTTCCATCTCCGCGTGAACCGTTCCAAAACCGTAAAATCGGCTCTGTGCGGCCGCCTCGCGAATGATGAAATCGTTGATATGTCTGGTCCGCTCCGGCTTTGTGGCTACGGGAAGAATGACAAATTCCGACACACCAGCCAAATCACCCCGGTCAAGAAGTGTTTGTACCTTACCGTCAATAGCATCATTGCCCAGACCGTCATAAAACTCCCGGACATTATCCGCAGCCTTACGGGCTATAGCCTCAGGATATACATGGGTATGAAAATCGATAATTCTCAAGGAAATCGCCTCTGTTTATCTGAAATAATCGCCTAAATCGATGTAATAGAAACTGCCATACATTTCAAAATAGACTACACCAATTACGCGTCCGAACTGTGAAATTGTAGTGTCGGTTTTTGCGTCCAGCGGAAGGCGTAAAAAGCCGTTTGCTGAAGACTCCGCATCCAAAGAAGAAAGCAAAACACCGTGATCCTTCTTTTCAACCGCATCAATACGGTCATAAAGGTAAAGCTTGTAATTCGGAGACAGCGTGAGACCGTCGGTTATCTTGTCCGTACGGTTATTCATTACCAGAAAATCCAGCCGCAGACCGTCATCCGCATCACCGCGGGATACAGTGATATCGGTAAATTGAATGGTCACACCGTTAGCAAGGTCATAGCTTGTATTGGTATCAATTTTAGTCATCCCGGCTGTCAGTTCAATAATATCCTCATACCGACGGCTCACAAGCAGGGTTAACGCCTTGTCGTAATCGTCAAAGCGGTAAAAGTCAACACCGTCGATGGAGATATAAGCCATATCGTATTCCTTGCCTGCGGCAACGGAATAGGTTTTGTCCCCATTTACAACATAGCGGTCGGTATCAGGGATATAGCTCCAAGTTACGGTGTGTTTGCCGTTCATCGTCAGCTCGCCGGTGCCATCTGCATTGAATACCGCTGCTGCATTCATTCCGGGAGCCATCCACTCGCCGACAATTTCTGTTTTATACTCCACAGCAGGCTTGCTGCACGCGGCAAAGCCGCAGCAAACAGCCAAAATCAGGAGCAATGAAATGAGTCTTTTCATAAATCCTCCGTATTAAAGACCAAGCAAACGAATGGCATTTTCCCGCTCGATCTTATGGAACGCGGTTTCGGAGATTCTGCCTTCATTCTTCCATTCCAGCAGCTTTTTGGCAAGGGGCGCATCGGCATAATCCGTGTTACAGAAGTCGGTGCCGAAATAGGCTCTGTCCTGAAATTCCTCAAGGAACTGCGGACCGTAGTCGGGATCGCGGGTCAAAGCATTGTAGGCCGTTCCGTCAGACAGATCCAGATGCAGATTCTTGTACCGACGCAGCAGCTTGGGCACGACACCCTCTTCCTTGATAGGACCGCTGTTATACATACCAACCTGATCCTCGGTGCGGAAACCGAAGATGAAACCACGCTCGGCAGGAGTCTCCAGCTTGGCAATTTCAGCCCAAAATACCGGGCCGTGACCCAGAATGGTCAGGTTGGGAAAACGCTGCAGGGTATGCTCTAGCTGGGGCAGACCGGGATCGTCATAAAGGCCAAAATCGCCGTCCTTCTGATCGGAGCCATCGTAAATCACAGGCAGGCCAACCTTTTCGGCGCAATAGAACAGGTTCTGCACCTTGGGGTCCATTACCTCCAAATTGCACATCACTTCGCCCACGCCCTTGCAGCCACGGTCCTTGTAGTACTGCAGGACCTTATCAAGGGGTGCATCGGGAGAGTTGGTCAGAGCACGGGGATCAACATTGCAGAAAGGAATGAACCGATCCGGGTACTTCTCACACATATCCAGAATATCCTCGTTGGACTGAGGCAAATAGATTTCACTGTTAACAACGGGCAGTAGTACGCCCTTTTCGATACCGGCAGCATCCTGCGCAGCGATCAGCAGCTCGGGAGTAAAGAATTTGGTAACAAAGGGTGCCGGTTTCCAGTATGCATGGGAGTGAATATCGATGTACATAGGCTTTCTCCTCTCGCGGATGTATTAGGGCAATTCTACCACCAAAAACAGCTGAATGTCAATACATTCCGTCCTTCCCTGACGATTTTTTTAAACAAACACCACCGGAATTTCCGGTGGTGCGCGTGCGTTTACTTATCGTATATGCGGTAGATTCTGATAGCATTGGAAGGTTCAAAGCAATAACCACAGAAGCTGCCGCTGCCGGCTGTAAGAAGGTATCCATCAAAATAATCTGCCGGACGGCCCTTAACACGAATTTTCGCAATAATCTTGAGTGTCTCATCAACGATTGCAATGCCATCGCGCCCGTTAGAGAGAACGGCTCTCCCCTTCTCGTCGAACCAGCAAAAACTATAGCCTCTGGGTGGAACAAGCGTTTTATTCTTTAGTCTTTCAGGTGCCTTATCAGTAAAGTGTACTTTATACACCGGAAAGAAATCTTCAGAAATGCGCTCATCCACGCGCGCTTCCCGCCTTAGTTTTTTCGGTGCTGCATCAAATTCTTCTTGGGAGATCGGCACAAGCTTTCCCTGTTCATAACGAACTGTACGAAGCGCCCCTTCTTCCCAATTTGATTCCAAAGTATCATAACCAAAGTAATAATGACGCGGCGTAAAGGACAAGAAATCTGCATCTTTGAACCTGCGCTCAAACAGTTTACCGGTTACCTCGGATACCAGTGCAGCCTCGATTGGGGATTGCTTTCCGGTAAGCTTCTTCTCCTCTGCAAGATACTCATGATACAGCTTGTCACTACGAATACGGTTTAGGAAATCAGGGGAATGCTCCAGAAGCTCCGAAAAAGGAATTAAACAGACACCAAAGTATTCTTCCAACAGCTGCACCTGAAACTCCATATCCACGCAGTCCAGAATATTTGACAGTCGCCGCTTCTGTCCATCATCATATCCTACCAAAGCAGGAATGCCATATAGATTTTTGTAGCCATCGGGAGAATAGGTCGCGATCTTTTTACCTGCCCGATAAAACTCGAACATAAGCACTTCGCTGTCATAAATGTAAAACCATAACACCGGCGCATCGGTATTCTTTGAGAGCTTCTTAGCAAGCTTTTGAAATACAAAAGGATCCTCCGGCTCTTCATCCGGCATATATGTCTGCCATCCAGCCGAAAAGGAGCGAAAATTAGGAAAACTCTGTGCAAAATCGGGCGAATATATATGTATGCTACTAAATGTTGTTCCCATAATTAGTCCTCCTTCGTTCAGTTAAGTCGATACTTATATTTCAATAATAAATAGCGGATGCCCAATAGTCAAGAAAAAAACAACCCGTGTGTCGAGATTCGAACTGGAAGCAACGCACGCTTCGCGTGGTTGCTGAGGCGGATTGAAACGCATGAGGTTTCAAGTTCACAAGGGCAAAAAGAAAAAGCAGAAAAGAGCATTTGCTCTCCTCTGCTTTTGGTCCGAGTGTCGAGATTCGAACTCGAGGCCTCTTGAACCCCATTCAAGCGCGATACCAAACTTCGCCACACCCGGATATTCAGTTTTTCTGAACGCTTGGATATATTAGCACACCTTGGCGAAAAATGCAAGCACTTTTTTACTTTTTTTAAAAATATTTTTTCCCGGGGCATTATGCCCCGGGAATTGCATTATTCACCGGGATTGATCTTGATGACCTTGCCCAAATTCCAGAGCCGGGCAACGCCAATTTCGGCTTCCTTCTTCTGTTCGTCCGTCTCATATTCCAGATAAACAGTATGTGCACCGCAATCGCTGCACTCCACCTGCACATTCCAGCCGCCCTCGTGAGTGATGATGCCGGTGCCGCGGCAGCAGGGACATTCTTCCAGTTCAATCAAATTTTCCATAATATACTCCTATCTGAACACATTTTCGTTTTGGTCGTAAATTTCAAGTCGGGTCACCTGCGCAAAAGCAGGTGCTTTCTCCGGCAGGTATTCGGCAATCGCAGCTACCAACTGAGCAGGATTCAGTGCCGGGTTCAGGCAGCAAATTTGCGCATTTAGCCGGATCTTCCGGTCACCTGCACAGACAACATCCAATTTCCGAATCAACGGGATGATATCCTGCTGCTTGGTGCCGTTCTTGCCCTTCTTCTCCAGCATCAGGCTCTCGCGTTTAAAGAGTCCGCTTATCTCTTCCCGATCACCGTCTGTGACACAGCGGTCATACTCCAGCGTAACAGCACAATCCAGAAAAGCAATGTCGCGCTGCTTTCCGCCCTCCGAATAAACGCTCAGGACCCTCACGCCCTCGATAAGCGCACCATTCAGCCGCTCCTGAATTTCCTCGCAGGACGGCAATTCGCCCTCCAAATCGAAATCCAGAAGCTCACAATGGCTTTCTACGCCCACTGACAGCGGCAACGCAATGGATACGCTGGGACGGGGACTAAAGCCCTGTGTATGGGTCAGCTGCAGACCTGCTCGCTTGAAGGCACGCTGAAACACGCGCATCAGATCCAAATGGGAGATATAGATGGCATTGCCGGTCTTTTCAAATATAGCTCTAGGCATCGCACTTTACCTCCTTCAGCAAGCAATTCGCACCGCAGCCGGCGCAGCCGTGACGGCAATCGGGGGTAATGATACCCGCATAGGCTTGCTTACGCTCACGAAGAAGGAATTTCTTGCTCACGCCCACATCGGCAGTATCCCACGGCAGGATTTCTTCTTCCCCATAGCCACGGGTGGTATAAAACGCAGGGTCAATGCCGCACTTCTTCATGGCATCCAGCCAGATGTCATAGCGGAAATACTCATCCCAGCCGTCAAGCTTTGCACCCTGCAGGCTTGCTTCTTCAATGACATCGGCCAAACGGCGGTCACCACGGGCAAACACCGCCTCAAGTCGGCTCAGCTCCGGCTCGTGATAATTATATTCTATGGACTTGGAGTAGAAATGATCCTTCAGCAGCTTACACCGGCGCATATATTCCTCCGGCGTGATCTGCTTCTCCCACTGGAAGGGTGTGTGGGGCTTCGGCACGAAATAGGCCGTTGCCACATGAACGCGAAGTCCCCGCTTTTTGTTAATTGCATGTTCCTTCCATGTCAAAATCACCTTGTAGACCAATTCGGCAATGCCCAAAACATCTTCGTCCGTTTCCGTAGGCAGACCAAGCATAAAATACAGTTTCACATTGTTCCAACCCCCGGAAAAGGCGTTTATGCAGGTGCTGAGAATTTCGTCCTCTGTCAGGTTTTTGTTGATAACATCCCGCAGTCGCTGTGTGCCGGCCTCCGGCGCAAAGGTCAAGCCACTTTTCCGAACTGTTTGCAGCTTTTCCATCAGCTCACGGGAAAAATTATCCGCACGCAGGGACGGAACAGACAGATTCACCCGATTTTGCTCGCAATACGGGATCATCTGATCCGTCAGTTCTTTCAGTCCACGATAGTCCGAGGTAGACAAGCTGGAGAGCGTAATTTCATTATTGCCGGAATTTTCAAGTGTCTCGACAGCCTGACGGTACAATACATCAGGACTCTTCTTCCGTACCGGACGACAGGAGAAGCCGGCTTGACAGAACCGGCATCCGCGAATGCACCCCCGGAAGACCTCCAGATTGGCTCTGTCGTGAACGATCTCCGTTGACGGTACAATTGTTTTGGTAGGCCAATAGGCCGCATCCAGATTTTCAACAATCCGCTTGGTGATCTTCTCAGGTGCACCGTTTAGTGGGACAATTGCCGAGAGTGTACCATCGTCACTATACTCATGCCGATAAAAGGACGGCACATAAACGCCGGAAATCTTGGAGACCTCCTGCAAGTACCGCGCCTTGGTCCATTTCTCAGCCTTTGCGCGGTCATACAGGGTGATAATCTCCGGAGTGACCTCCTCACCCTCACCGAGGACAAAGAAGTCTATAAAGGGAGCCAGCGGCTCCGGATTGAATGCACACACGCCACCGGCAAATACAATGTTTTCCAAGCCCAGCCGATTCTCAGAGCGAACGGGGATCCCGGCAAGTCGGAGCATATTCAGTATATTGGAGTAGGACATTTCATAACCGATCGTAAATGCGAGCATATCAAAATCCTTTAACGAATCCTGACTTTCCAACGCCCACAACGGCAGATCATGCTTACGCATTTGTTCTTCCATATCCCCCCAGGGGGCGAAGACGCGCTCGCACCAAACGCCATCCATTTGGTTAATGATACCATAGAGAATCCGCATACCCAAATTGGACATACCGATCTCGTAGGTATCCGGGAAACAGAACGCAACGCGCACCCGGATTTCGGACAAATCTTTCTTTATTTCGTTAAATTCGCCGCCGGTGTACCGTGCCGGTTTTTGCACTGTCGGCAGGATTCGCTTCAGTAATTCGGTCATGGCCGTACCTCTTATGTTTTGGTGACATTATTGTACCCCTAAAAAGGATTCTTGGCAAGAGGAAAAATAGTGGAATCAGCAGGAATCCGCTGAAACGCATCGCTGTCAGGACTGATACCGCCAACAAACACAGATAAATCATCCTTTGCAGCACCCGAAACACACGCGCTGCTCTTGGCGGCGACAAAAAAGTAAATAGAAGGATTTGCAGAATCCTTCCACCGTCAAGGGGCAGTAACGGTAACAGATTAAAGAGCCCGTGAATCATGCCGCACACCGCAGTGCGGGGAAGCCATCGGGCAAAGAAAAGTAAGCATAGCGAGCCGATTGGACCGGCGAGGGTGCAAAGCAGCTGCCGGTAAGGGGAAAGAGGCTGCGCATTCATCACCACTCCCCTGCTGCCGATGCATATTTCTCTGACATTACCGCCCAAAAGGGAAACGCAGACATAGTGAAATAACTCGTGAACCGATCCGGCTAAGAGTGCGGCAAGCAGCCATTTTAGCGGCAGCAGCAACAACAGTGCGGCAAACAGAACGATCGCACCGGTTGAGATACGAATACGCATCATCCCAACTCCGCGCCATTAAGGATTTCGAGGCAAAAAGCAGAAAAAGCCTCCTTCATTCCAGTGCCTTCAGATAATTGTTCCACCATTTCCTCCATTGCGCCTACCGTCACCGCCCAGTCCCCACCGCCCGACCACAGCAAAATTGCGGAAAGACCGAGAATCAGTAAAATGAAACCAATGCGTCGGTAACGACGACGGGAGCTTGTTACATACTTCGCACTTCCCGCAATGTCGTAAGTAATTTGATAAGCCATAACCATCCCTCCGCCCTATTTTACGCAAAAGAATGGCGGAAATGCCCCCTGAAAAATTTGAAGAACACTTGACAAGGGCAGATATTTTCATTATAATGCACTAGGTATCGGGGTGTGGCGAAGTTTGGTATCGCGCTTGGTTCGGGTCCAAGAGGCCTCGGGTTCGAATCCCGACACTCCGACCAAAAAATACTGGATAGCATTTGCTATCCAGTATTTTTTATTTTGGTCTGTGTCGGGATTCGAAAGGCCGTTAAAAAAACAGTCCGGTGGACTGTTTTTAGGCCGTGGGAGAATCCTTTGGTTTCTGGACGCGCCCCTTGTGGGTGTGGACAGAAATCAAAATGGCTGGTTGCTCTAATCCTACAATTATCTGCAGACCGTTAATGAGGGATGCCCTTTGGGGCAGCCCTCATTTTTCTTTCGGTTTTGTGTTGGGATTCGAAAGGCCGTTAAGATTGTTTATAGGCAAACCTCCAAAAATACTGCCATATTCGTTCTCGGAAAATCCACCTTTACCGATTCCTCGTCCCAGGTAACAACGGCATCACTGTTACCGGGATAGCCAATCTTCACAGACTTGGCATTGGGAATATCCGCACGCACCTGACCGGCATCACCAAGATTCCAAACGGCAAGGTAAACCTTATCCCCATCTCTCAGGCCGCTGCAGATCTTCTCCGCGCCAAAATGGGTAAAACCATTGGGGAAATACGGAACAGCACGCTTTTTCATTTCAGACAGAGAATTATAATAAACAATGCCCTCACGGATCAACTGCAGCTGACGGTCATTCAACTGCTCCAGATGACTGGCAAGATGCATCCGACCCAAAAAGCTGTTGACCATATTCATCACAATGCGATCATCCGACACATCCGGCCCGGTGCAGTCCTCCGTCACAGGATAACTCCACACCGCAGCCTGCTCCGGCAGAACAGCAGAAAGAATATTGCCTGCAATGTAGGGATACAGCAGATATTGGGTCTGATCTGAGGTGGACAAAAGAGAGAATTCGGACAATGCACGGTGATCCATACGCATACCGCCCGATGCACAGCCCTCAAACACCACATCAGGGTATTTGGCATGCATCTCCCCTACCCAATCCAAAAAGGCTGTGCAGGCATCCTCAAGGCCCTTACCGGGCGTGAATGCATCTAAATCCGTACCGACACCGCAATCCTGATTGTAGTCAAACTTGATATAAGAAGTGCCATAGTCCTCCACCATCCGACGAATCGTCTCGGACATATAGGCGCGCACCTTGGGGTACCGATAGTCCAAAAACTGCCGACCCATTACATTCAGCCGCTTGCCAAAGCGTTGGAAGAAACACTCGTCATCGTAGAATTTGAGCATATCCTCACATTGGCAGCCGATGATCTCCGGCTCGATCCAAAGGCCGGGCTTCATTCCAAGGCTGCGAATGTAATCCAGCGTTTTGCGGATACCCTCGGGGAAGCGAGCCTTGCTCTGAACCCACTGACCGACATAAGGATAGATCTCGTTGCCCGGTTCTTCATTGTGCCATCCGCAATCGATCACATAGTATTCTGCACCCAAGGATGCCACAAGGTCCGCCATTGCGTGGGTGCGCTCAGCAAGAGGCGAATCCCAAGAAAGATGCATATACTCATTGAAGATTGCAGGAAGGTGTGCGTCCGGTGCGTAATTACCGGCAATGTGACGCCGGTAGCGTGTCATGTTGGCAAGTACATCGTTCAGATCCCCACCAAATGCCAATGCAACCGTCGGGGCTTCATACTTTTCCCCCGGCTGTAACTGGCAGGCCCAACCGCCAAAGGGCAGATTCGCGCCGCCCAGATAGAGGTAATACTCCTTCTCCAAATCGGAAATCTCATAATACCAAGAGCCGGCAGACTCGATTTGGAACATCATCTGCCCATCATTCCAAGCAAGGATGCCTTGGGGCAGTTCTTCTTTTGTGGACCAGCTGCCAATATTGGCAAAGGCAATTCGTTTTTGTCCATTAGGCTCACGAGGTGTCAAACCCCAATCGGATAATGATTTTGTCACCGGCTGACATTCCTTGTGGTGACTCTGCAGAAAACGGGTAAAGGCACCGTCAGCAGGAATGCCGCAAAACATAAAAGCAGATACCTCTTCCAGCACAATCGGCTCAGCGGAAATGTTCGTAACGGCGGTTGAAATGCGCAGCGCATTCGTATCTTCGTAGGCGGTAAAATGAGTCTCCACCTGTACCAAATCGCTGCGCTGCAGAACAGTCAGAACATTTTCCTCAACGGTGTGGCACAGATACTGCAGTCGCTTTCCCTCGGAAGAATTGACCATTTTCGCGCCCATATGGCTGTCCTTGTTCTCACCTGCCACCTGTACCTGCGCAACGGTACTCTTCAAATCACACAGATTTTCCAACCTGGTCAGGATAAATTTTCCGTCTATAATTTCAAAAGTAATATTCTTAAAGTCCGGCATATGATCGCCTCCAATCCATATGGTTAATGTAATTATAGTACAAACAATGCCGGTTTTCAACGGCAAACTGCAAAAAATCCCCCGGCCTTTCGGCCGGGAGATAATTTGAGATGTCAGAATACAGAAGGCTTATTCAATGGGGGTGTCCCCTGCCTTCTTTTTCTTGGAGATGATCACAAATGCAACTGCGCCGCCGCCAAGGATCAGCACACCTGCCGCAATGGCAACGATGGTGATAATCATCTGCTGAGTTTGTGCTGCAGTGCTGGGGATGATCACATCTGCCTTGCTCAGCTCCTGTGTGCCGGCCTTATCAGCAAACAGCTTACCGCACTTGCCGCAGACAAAGTGCGCAATGTTGCCGTCAGTGGTATCAGTTGCATCCACGGGCTTAACAGCCTTCAGGGTATGACCCTTCACAGCACCGTCGCTGAAGGTCTCAGTACCGTTCTCACCGCAGACGCAGGAGACATAGTACACATTGTTATGACCGCATCCGGCCCATTCCTTAATGTTCAGAATGTTGGTGGCGTGCTGATCAAACACATGCTGGTGAGTACCCTTGATGGTGATCTGGGATGCACCTGCAGGCAGGATGAAGCTGACCATCTCACCGCTGTGGGTGGATTCGATCACCTGATCGCCGATCATAACAGTGTAGGGAGCGTGGATGCCCACATTCAGAGAGACCTTGGTTGCAGCCTCAGCCTGAGCAGAGACATAGTAGATGGGATTCTCGATATCGAAATCCTCGTGGACAGGCACCGGTTCTTCGGTGTTGTCATTCTTGACAGGATACTTTGCGAAAGTATAATCCATTGCCACGCTCACGGGACCTTCCGCGGTCATCAGCAGCTGGCTGCCATACTTCAGGGATGTACCCTTGGTAACCGCATAGCCTTCTGCGATTTCGCTGCCGTTGATACCGATGATGGATGCCTGCTGACCATTGGTGGTCACACCACCGCCGGCGATCTCACCGGTGCCGCGGTTAAAGAGAACCACATCCTTCAGGACGGGACCGTAGGTAACGGTTGCGCCCAGCAGATCGCCTTCATTGTACTCTTCGGTGACCTTGACAATGCCTTCACCGATGCCCTCACCGGTATCCAGACTAATACTACCAACGGAACAAATGGTACCACCGAAGGGAGTTTCGGGAGTATCCGCCAGAACGATCTTGACGCGGTGCTCACCGGCCTCCAGCGCCATCATACCGGCATCAATGGTCAAAATACCCATGGGACCATTGGGCTTAAATGTGGTAATCATAGTATCGTCAATGTACAAATCCCATGTACCGGAGTAGGTCATCGTCATACCAACTTCAAGAGAAACACGGAACTCCTGACTCTTTGTAACAGTGAAGGGGAAGCTACACCAGTCGCCCACCTCACCGGCACGGAACATAACCAGACGGGATCCGATGGAAACGCTCAGCAGGGTGTTCTTGGTGGTGTCGGTTCTGGTGGAACTCCAGTTGATTTGACCCTCCAA
>SVLL01000052.1 GCA_015067935.1 Oscillospiraceae bacterium
AGTTGTCAACCAGATCCTTAGCGTCCTTCAGGCCCAGGCCGGTAGCAGCGCGGACAACCTTGATGACATTCAGCTTGGAAGCACCGGCATCCTTCAGGATGACATCGAACTCGGTCTTCTCTTCAACAGCCTCAGCAGCGGCAGCAGCGGGAGCAGCAACAGCAGCAGCGGCGGCGGAAACACCGAAAACTTCCTCCAGAGTGTGAACCAGCTCGGACAGCTCCAGAACGGTCAGACCCTTAACTTCCTCAACGAGAGCAGTGATCTTTTCACTAGCCATAATAATAATCCTCCTAAAATGTTTGTGTTTGATTTAAGTGTGTAGGTTTACGAGATTAAGCTTCTGCTTCTGCAGGAGCGGCTGCACCGCCGTCCTTCTGGATACGGATCTGATCCAGGACGAAGGCCAGGCTGGAGATAGGAGCCAGGAAGGTACCCAGGACGGATGCGACCAGGGCGTTCTTGCTGGGCAGCTCACCGAAGCCATTGAGCTCGGCAGCGGACAGTACGGAACCCTCAACGACGCCACCCTTGATGGACAGCTTAACTGCCTTGTTCTTCTTTGCAAACTCGCAGATGATACGGGCAGGGGCGATGGGGTCGCCGGTGGTGGAAGCCATAGCGGTAGTACCGTTCAGAACCTCAGAGAAATCGTAACCTGCATTCTTGGTTGCGAAATTGGTCAGAGTGTTCTTGACGACGGAGTACTCAACACCGGCTTCACGGAACTGCTTACGCAGCTCGGTATCCTGAGCAACCGTGATGCCCTTGTAGTCAACAAAAACAATGGAAGTAGATTCCTTGATCTTGCTCTCCAAGGCTTCAACAACGGCCTTCTTGCTCTCAAGAACCTTTGCGTTGGGCATTATTTTTCACCTCCGAAAAAATAAAAAAGTGTCTTCCTGCCAGAAGACAGAAAGACACGCAAACAATCAAAAATGTTAAACGCACCTCGGCAGGATTTACGCTTTGCAGCACCTGCTGTCTTTGGCAACAGACGCATTCTACCACAATTTTCCGAGGTTGTCAAGCATTATTTTCACATTATTTTCAATTATTTATCCCAATAATACATCGGACACCAGCATCACGCAAAAGCCGACCAAGAGAGCATAGGTCGCGCCTCTCTGGGAGCCGTGGGCGTGGGTTTCCGGGATCATTTCGTCGCTGATGACATAGAGCATCGTACCGCCGGCAAAGGCCAGCGCAAAGGGCAGAATCGCCGATGCGACAGTGACGGCAAAGTAGCCCAGCAGCGTGCCGATTACTTCCACAAGGCCGGTGAGCATTGCACACAGAAAGGTTCGCTTTGGGGAGATCCCCGCTGCCAGCATAGGTCCGATGATGACCATACCCTCAGGGATGTTCTGCAAGGCAATGCCGCCTGCGATCATCAAAGCCTCATTTGTGTTATCCGAGCCGAAGCTCACACCGGCAGCAATGCCTTCCGGCAGATTGTGGATCGCAATGGCGGTGACAAAAAGCAAAACCTTGCTCAGGTTGGCGTTGCCGGTATGATTTTCGGGGTCCGCCCCTGCCAGCTTGTGCAGATGGGGGACAACCTTGTCAATCAGATTCAGGCACAGCGCACCGGTGAAAATACCGGCAACCGTAATCAGCAGCCCCCATTGCCCGCCATACTCTACAGAAGGAATAATCAGACCCAGCACAGCTGCCGCCAGCATTACGCCTGCGGCAAAAGCCAGCACGATATCGCTGAACTTATGGGAGATATTCTTAAAAATAAAACCGATGACGGAACCGAATACCGTCGCTCCGCCCACACCGAGGGCGGTCAGTAATACCATTTCCATATGAATCCTCCTTAGGGAAAAACGCCGGCTGAAAATCAGCCGGCGCGTTTATCAACTGATCTTTATGCCAAATACCTTTTTGCCGCGGGTGCCGACTACCAGTGTGTCATTGAAGAGAGCAGGGGAGGCCTCCACATTCACACCAACGGAGATCTTATTCAATTCCAGACCGCTCTTGCCATCCATCAGCATAGCATATCCACCGGAATCAAACTGGATGATATAGGCATTCCCATCGTCGGAATACACCGCAATGGGGGAGCTCCAGCAGTAATGATTCAGAGCCTTTTTCCAAATTACTTCACCGCTTGCGGTGTCCAGTGCCACGGTAAGGCCGTTGTATTCACCGGGAGTCTTGGCTATGTGGAAGAAGATCATACCCTCAAGGGCAGTGCCCTTCTTGCCAAGCAGCGGGGAGGACAGCACACCGCCGGAAACATTCTTGTCGTAGAAGACATTTTCATAGCTGTTGTGCCAGACGATTTCACCGGTTGCGGCATTGAGCTTGTAAATATGGGTAGTACCAAAGCCGTTGTCTTCTGTTTCATATTCCATAGAGGTGCCGAGGTACAGATAACCCTGACCGTCCTCACCCCATTCAAAAACGGGAGTGGCATTCAGGTCGTCCTTGATTTCCTGCGCCCAGACAAGTGCCATGGTATTCAGGTCAATGCAGAAGAAAAGACCGCGGTTGTCGCCCACATACAAGTAGTTCTCCACAATGATGGGGCTGGCCTCAAAACCCAGATTATTGCCGGGGTCGTCCTTGTTCAGATCAGACATATACCGGTTGATAATGGGTTTGTCGGGGTTGATGGACAGTGTACCTGTTGCCTTATCGTAATTGGTGTTCAGCTTAAAGGTGTAGATCAGGCCGTTTTCACCGGGCCAGATCAGGGTGTCCGTTTTTGCATCCACAAGGGGAGAGGCATCGAAAGCACGCCAGGAGCGGATATTGATCTCCTTCTCGTGACCGTACTGATACATAATGGAGCAGTCAATCAGGTTGATGATGAACATCCGGGGTTCTTTCTTGGTGCCATCGTCCTGCTTGGCCCGGTCACCTGCACCTACATACATAATGGGATAGCCCCGGGGATCCAGCGCACCGGAACCCTTGAAGGTCATACCAATGTGGAGAGGATCGCGGGTGTAGTCACCGTTGTCCAGATCGTAAAAGTAGATATGGCCGTCCAGCGTGGCATAGATGACTTCCACAAGCCCTGCTTTTGCTTTTTTGGCGGGGTAGAGGTTCATGTGGGCTTTCGTTTCCTCATCCCATTGAACGATCAACGGCTGGCCGGTCCAGCCCACGCCGGTCCATACACCGGAGCTGCCCTTGGGCATTTCGGAAATATCCTTCTGCCAGATGGCAGTCAACTTCTTGTCCACCACATTCACAGAGCCGTAGGTGGCACCGGTGCGGTAGTTATCACCCCGGAAACCGGCAATACCAGGTAGGGCGAAGTAGTTATCAGGCTGAGTAAAATAAATATCCGTGGGCCGCTTGTAATCCGCCATCGGGAGGTTACCCTTGAAAAGCTCCCATTGCACATTCCAGTTGGCAGGATTGGACAAAGCCGTGCTGTGGGGCTTGGTAGTAAAACCGGGTGCAGGCTGGGTGGGCACCGTGGGAACGGTGGGCACCGTGGGCACGCTGGGCACAGAGCTGGGATCGGTTACAGCCGGTGCGGAAGAACTGGGAGGCGTTGTGGGATTCTGATTCATTTGTGCTTCCAGATTGTTGACCTTGTCAGCACACACAAGGGTGAGCACCAAAATCACAGCAGCCAGCAAATACACAGGGACCGTCAAGATCCGCAAGGTGTTTTTCTGATCTTTATAGTGGCTTTTGACCCGGATAACCTCCAGGATAATGGCAATTACCGCAATCACACCAAGCAGGATGCAGAACATCGTGATGGCAGCACTGAGCTTTTGGTGCTGAACACTGCTTGATGCGGTCGCACTCAGAAAAGGATAAAGATTGTTCATTGACTTCGCTCCAATCTTACTGTTTTTTCTTATTATACCACCCGAAAAGGTGATTTGCAAGAATGCAAATCATTTAATCGTTTACAAGATTTTCCATGCCTTCCCGGTCAATGATCTCCAGTGTACCCCGGGTCAGTTTTACATAGCCCTCATTCTGGAAGTACCGGAGCATCCGGGTGACTACCTCACGGGCAGTGCCCAGATGATTGGCGATGGCTTCGTGGGTCAGCTTCAAGGTGTCAGAATCTTCAAGAGCGGATTCTTCCAAAAGGAAATTGGCAAGGCGTTTGTCAACACTTTTCCACATAATTTGTTCGATCAGCCACATCACCTCGGAAAAACGGGTAGCCATCAGCTCATTGACATAGTTGGCAAGTGGTGCGGATTCCTCCATAATCTTTTTGAATATGTAGGGAGGCAGGATGAAGACCTGTGATTCTTTTTCCGCGGAAATCATAATTTCAAATTGCACACTTCGCATCACGCAGGAGGCGGAGAAAAGGCAGATATCCTGATCCAGCAGGCGGTAAAGGGTGATTTCCCGGCCGTCCTCCGAGAGAATGTATGCTCGCAGCTGACCGGATTTGATCAGTACAAGACCGGCACAATCCGTACTTCCGTCGTGAAGAACGGCACCTTTGCCCAGCGTTTTAGGAACAATGGCAGAGGATACCAGCTGCTGATGGGCAGGGCTGAGTTTGTCCCAAATTGGGCACAAATGTACAAATTCCATAAAAGCACCTCCTAACACAAAAAGTATAGCACATACTGAGAGGTAATTCAATAGAGAATATGCGTCGTAACTCCATAGAAAAATCTTGACATAGGCAATATATTCCGTTAAAATAGTATAAGATATGCCCTAGTAGCTCAGTTGTATAGAGCGTCCGCCTCCTAAGCGGAAGGTCGGAGGTTAGAGTCCTCTCTGGGGTGCCATAAGAAACATGAAAAACTGAGGAAATGAGAGTGTTCTATGAATATTGAATTTGATAGCTATAAGCAAAAGCTCAACGATATTCGCCCCGCCTTGGACGGACTGGCAGATTCTTTGAATCTCACCGGCCTGAAGAATGAACTGGAGCGACTGCACGCAATGCAGGAGGCTCCCGGCTTCTGGGATGACCCGGAAAAGAGCCAGAAGATCGTGATGAAGATCAAGCAGGCAGAGATGAAGATCGAACGCTATGAAAAGATGGTTTCCTCTTGGGAGGATATGATCACCATCTGCGAAATGGCGGAAGAAGAGGATGACGATTCCATGCTCCCCGAGCTGAAGGAAGGCTTCGAAATCCTGACAAAAGAGATGGAATCCTGCCGTCTGGAAACCCTGCTGACCGGCAAGTTCGACAAGAACAATGCTATGATGAGCTTTCAGGCAGGCGCAGGCGGCACCGAGGCGCAGGACTGGTGCGAGATGCTTTACCGTATGTATACCCGTTGGGCAGAGCGCAGCGGCTTCACCTACAAGATCATGGACTATCAGGAAGGCGAAGATGCCGGCCTCAAGTCCGCATCCATCTTGATCGAGGGTGCGAATGCCTATGGCTTTTTGAAGGGTGAGAGCGGCGTGCATCGTCTGGTGCGCGTGTCGCCCTTTGACTCCAACAATCGCCGACAGACCTCCTTCTCCGCAATTGAAGTCATTCCTGAGATCGAGGACGATTCTGAGGATTTTGAGATCCGTCCCGAGGATTATGAAATGCAGGTATTCCGTTCCTCCGGTGCAGGCGGTCAGCATATCAACAAGACCTCTTCCGCTGTTCGTCTGATCCACAAGGCAACGGGCATCGTGGTGTCCTGCCAGACCGAGCGCAGCCAGTTCCAGAACAAGGAAACCTGTCTGCGTATGCTGCGCAGTAAGCTGGTTGAGATCCGCGAGCGTGAGCATCTGGCCACCATTGCGGACATCAAGGGCGTGCAGCAGAAGATCGAATGGGGCAGCCAGATCCGTAACTATGTGTTTATGCCCTATACGCTGGTCAAGGATACCCGTACCGGCTGCGAAACCTCCAATGTCAATGCGGTTATGGACGGTGCGCTGGATCCCTTTATTGAGGCGTATCTGAACTGTCTGGCCTCCGGACACTGGGTGCAGAAATAAATTGAAGAAAAGACTTGCTTTTTTTGAAAATGCGTGCTATAATGTCGTGGATTATGTAACAAACCCGTTGGAGGGAGGTTAAAAAATGGATGTTTTGAGAATTATTTTGACTGTTTTAGAGGTGATCGCCAGTGTTGCACTGATTCTGGTGATTCTGTTCCAGTCCGGTAAGGAAGCCGGTCTGTCCGGTGCCATCGCCGGTGGCAATCAGGAAACCTACCTGAACAAGAACAAGAACGGCAGTCTGGATAAGATGTTGGCTTCCGCTACCAAGTGGATCGCTCTGGTTTGGATCGTTCTGACTCTGTCTCTGAGCTTCTTCTAATTGTCAATGCATAAAACCACAGGGTTTCCCCTGTGGTTTTTTTGTTTACATTTTGCCTGCTTTGTGGTAATATGGAGAAAAACTTAACAAGGAGTGTTTCCTATGTGTGCGAAAAAACTATCGGGACTTCAGCCTGCTTCCGTGTTTTCTTACTTTGAAGAAATCTGTGCCATTCCTCACGGCTCCCGGAATACCAAAGCCATCAGCGACTATCTTGTTTCCTTTGCAAAGGAAAAGGGCATCTGCTGTGAGCAGGACGAGCTGAACAATGTTTTGATGTATGTGCCGGGCACCTGCGGTATGGAAAGCCATAGCCCGGTGATTTTGCAGGGGCATATTGATATGGTCTGCGAAAAGGATGCGGATTGCCCCATCAATATGGATACCGAGGGGCTTGATGTGGACCACGACGATGCGTGGATCTTTGCCCATGGTACGACTTTGGGCGGTGATAACGGCATTGCTGTTGCCTATATGCTGGCAATAGCAGCGGATCCGACGATTCCCCATCCGCCGCTGGAGCTGATTTTTACGGTGGACGAAGAAATCGGTATGGAAGGTGCTGCCGGTGTGGATTTGAGCCGGTTCAAGAGCCGCACGATGGTGAATCTGGATTCCGAGAGCGAGGGTATCTTCACAGTTTCCTGCGCCGGCGGTATCCGCAGTATGATCTCTATGCCCGTAGAGCGTCGCGTGGTTTATGGACCTTGCGTGAAGCTGACGGTTGACGGCCTTCGAGGCGGTCACTCCGGCGTGGAGATTCACAAACCCCTTGCCAATGCCAATAAGGTAATGGGCGATTTCCTCGGTCGGGTGCAGCAGATTATGCCCCTTTGCATCACGAAACTCACCGGCGGTGCAAAGGATAATGCCATTCCCAGGTCCTGCGAAGTGACTATGATTCCGCTGGGCATCAATGTAGAGCGGATCAACGGTATTGCAAACCAGCTGCAGGAGGAAATCCGGGCGCAATTTGATGAGCCCTTTGCTGTTGTTCGCGGCGACAATGTGGACGCACTTGGCGGCAATGCCCTGACTACGGAATGCACAGCCAAGGTCATCGCCCTTTTAAATGCCGCACCCAACGGCGTACAGTCTATGAGTGAGGACATCGAAGGTCTGGTGCAGACCAGCCTGAATCTGGGCGTTGTTTCCCTGGAGGAAGCAGAACTGAATCTGACCTTTGCTCTGCGCAGCAGCGTCAATCAGGAAAAAGCGGACTTGAGAAACCGTCTGTATGCCCTTGCTGCTTTCTACGGCGCACAGGTGAGTGAAATGGGCGATTACCCTGCGTGGGAATATAAGAAGGACTCTGTTCTGCGGGAAACAATGGTTGCTGCTTACCGTCGCCTTTACGGCAAGGATGCGGAAGTGATTGCCATCCACGCAGGCTTGGAATGTGGCTTGCTCAGCGAGAAGCTGCCAGGTCTGGACTGCGTGTCCATCGGACCGGATATGCAGGATATCCACACCAGCCGGGAAAGGCTCAGCATTGCTTCCACAAAGCGTACTTGGGAATTCCTGCTGGAAGTTCTGAAGGCTCTGTAAAGCGAAAATGTCACTGCGGTTACGCGCAGTGACATTTTTTGTTGGGGTTCAGTAGTTGCAGCAGCCATTTGGCATCAGCAGTATGGATCACTCCGGTGATGTACAGCAGGCAAAGCAGGAGGATGCTCCCCGAAAGGGCCCGGAAAAGGGGAGAGGGGGAAAAGTCGGCAAGAAATACCGCAATACAGCCGCACAATAGCGTGCGAATCGGGATGCTGATATGAATATCCACACCGGTGATTTTTAAAAGACGGCGCAGACTCAGGTAAAAGTTGATGATGTGCGTGACGGTAAAGCTAATAAAATAGCCTGCAATTCCGTACTGAGGCAGCAGCACATAAAGCAGTGCCACATCCATAGAGTTGGTGCAGATGTTATAGCGGACGGAGGCTTTTTGTTCTCCCAGCCCTTTGATCATGGCATCGGTTACCGCATCGCTGTACAGCATTACGGCAAGGGGCGAAAACCACCGCAAATACCGCCCGGCATCTGCACTGCTGTACAGTTTCATACAAAGATATTCTGCCGACAAGAATAAAATGCAGGCGCAGAGTGTACCGAAAAGAAGTCCCACCCGCAGGCTTTGTTTTACCAAATAACGGATCCGTTCCCGGCTGCCGGCCGCATTACAGCGTGCCAGCTCTGGGATCAAAATTTCTGTCAGTCCGAACAAAATGGCCATGGGAAAGGTGAGAATGGGGAATACCATTCCGCAGACCGTTCCGAATGCCGCCAGGGGCGAGCCGATACCACCGTAAAGTGCCAGCCGTTTGGGAACCATCAGATTCTCCACGGTGGAGATCCCCGTTCGCAGATCGTCGGCAAGGGCAAGGGGAACTGCTGTCCGCCGCAAACGACCGGCAATGGGAATCCGTTCTGAGGCTGGGGCGCGTTCCGTCAGCCGCAGAATCACAAGGCTGGTGAGGGTCAAAATCGTGCCCATACTGCTGCCCAGAATGACTGCCTGACAGGCTCTTGGCGCATCGTGCTCTGCCCAAAGTGTCAACAGCAGAACGGTACACCCAATGGAACAGCATTGCTCCGCGACCTCCACAGCGGCCAATGTTCCGATACGCCCAGCACCGGTAAAATAGCCCACCATTACACCGCAAAGGCAATTTGCCGGAAGAAAGGCGGCATACAAGCGCACCGCATCCGTTACCTCCGGATGACCGATCCAATGATTAGCAATCCGGGGTGCAAAGAAATAGACCCCAAAGGCAACAGCACCGCTGATGACAAGGCTGTAGGCAATGCAGCCGGATAATACCCACACCACCCGTTCAGGCCTTTTCCTGCCCAGCTCCTCGGCGGTCAGGTACATCGTTGCGGTGCGGATGCCGGCCATCCCGGCAACAAGTGCCATAGACCCGACGCTCAGCACCAGCTGCAACAGTCCGATACCCTCTGCACCGATCCGACCGGAAAGATATACCTGAAAGGAGGTACCTACTGTTCGCAGCAGCAGATTTACGCCGGTGAGCAATAGCGCGCTGTAAAAAATCGGCATCTTTCTGGACAAAACAATCCCCCCTTGTCCACACTCTATGCGGACAAGGGGGGAATCATTCAAAATTATTGTCCGCCGACCTCTTTGCACCAGATGCTCAGGGGACATTCTCCGCATTTGGGACCTCTTGCGGTGCAGACCTCCCGTCCGAACCACACGATGCGGTGGCAGAAATCCGAGCTTTCCTCCGGGGGAAGCACCTTGCGCAGCTGCTGTTCGCACTTCTCCGGGTCCTTCGTGCCGTCGGTCAGACCCAGACGGCCTGTGATGCGGATGCAGTGGGTATCGCAGACCGTACTGCCCGGCACGCCGTAAAGATCACCCAGCAGTAGATTTGCGGTCTTGCGCCCCACACCGGGAATGCGCAGCAGCTGTTCCATCGTATCCGGCACTTTGCCGCCATATTCGGCAAGAAGCATCTGACAGCCCAGCACAATATCCCTTGCCTTGTGCTTGTAAAAGCCGCAGGAATGTACCATTTCTTCCACATCAGCAATATCCGCACCGGCAAAGGCCTCCAGCGTGGGGTACTTGGCGAAAAGTGCCGGGGTGATGAGATTCACCCGGGCATCTGTGCATTGGGCGGCAAGCCGAACAGAGATCATCAGCTCGTAATCCTTCTTGTAATGCAGCGCACAGGTGGGGTCGGGATAGCGGTCCTTTAGAATTTCGATTATGGCTTGTACTTTTTCGTTCATTTTTATCACTCCTGACACCACTATACCACATTCGACAAAAAATGAAAAGATTTATTTGCACCTATTCTGACTTTTTGGATAGGATGGGGTATGAAATTGGGGGGATGGGAATGGAAGTAAGCTTGGACAAATTACCCGTCGGCGTTCCGGCAGTAGTGACGGCAATCCGATGTTCACCTTCATTTTGCAGTCGTTTACGGGATTTTGGTTTGGTTTCGGGTACAAGGGTGATGGTCCGCTACCGGAGTCCCGACCGGGGTGTAGCGGCTGTGGAATTTCGCGGGACGGTCATTGCCATGCGATGCAAAGACCTGAAAGGAGTGCGGGTGAGATGGCAGAAAAGCCGATAACCGTCGCGTTGGCGGGCAATCCCAATGTGGGAAAAAGTACACTTTTCAATGCCCTGACGGGTCTTCGCCAGCATACGGGCAACTGGCCGGGTAAGACAGTTGAAGTAGCCACAGGGGAAGCCGTAAGAGGGGAGCAGGTGTATAAAATCGTGGACCTGCCCGGTACTTATGCTCTGTCAGGCGGCAGCGAGGAAGAGAGAATTGCGGCGGAATATATCAGGAACCGACAATCGGATTGGGTGGTGGCGGTCTGTGACGGGACGGCGTTGGAACGAAGTCTGATTCTTGCGCTGCAGCTGAAAACGCTGACACGAAACCTGGTTTTATGTGTTACCCTGATGGATGAGGCGGAGCGGATGGGTTTATCGGTTAATGAGAAGAAATTATCCGAAATGTTAGGCGTTCCGGTGATTTCTATTGCTGCCGCAGAGAAAAGCAAGATCGAAAAGTTGCTGGAAATTGTATCAAAGCCGCCATCCGCACGGCAGCCCGATTGGCAATGCGCTGATTTCATTGCTTTGGCAGAGGAAATAGCCGGGCAGTGCGTAACAAGAACGGCGCAAAAATCGCAGGTGTGGCGTTTGAAAGCAGACCGCATTTTGGTCAGCCCCACTTGGGGCGTGGGCATTTTGCTGCTGCTTGTGATGGTTTTGGTGTGGCTGACTATCGCCGGGGCCAATGTGCCGTCCCGGCTTTTGGAACGGCTGCTGGACCGTGGATATGAAGGTCTTGCGTGGCTGATGGCACCGCTGCCGGACTGGCTGCGAGGAATTCTGCTGGATGGGGCATATGCCACTTCTGCCCGGGTATTGAGCGTGATGCTGCCGCCTATGGCGATCTTCTTTCCTCTGTTTTCCTTATTGGAGGATGTGGGATACTTGCCCCGGATGGCATTTCTTTTGGATGGGGGGATGCGTCGGTGCGGCGGCTGCGGAAAGCAGGCTCTGACTATGTGTATGGGACTGGGATGCAATGCGGTTGGCGTTACCGGCTGCCGGATCATCCAATCTCCACGGGAGCGGATGCTTGCCATTCTGACCAATGCAATGATCCCCTGCAACGGGCGGTTTCCCACGCTGATTTTGCTGTCGGGGCTTGCCTTCGGTAAATGGGCACCCCTTGCAGTTGGACTTTGCGTGGTTACGGGGGTTATGGGGGCCATGCTGACCTCCGGTGTGCTGAGTAAGACGGTGTTAAAGCATAAGTGCAGCCATTTTTTGATGGAAATTCCGCCCTTGCGCCGCCCACGCATCGGTACGATTTTAGTGCGCTCACTGCTGGATCGTACCCTTCGCATTGCCGCAAGAGCCTTGTATGTGGCTGCCCCTGCGGGAATGCTGCTGTGGTTGTTTGCAAGATTGGAGCTGCTGCAGACCTTTGCGCAGCTTTTGGATCCGATTGGGCTTGTGCTTGGGATGAACGGAGCGATTTTGCTGGGCTTTTTGCTTTCACTGCCTGCCAATGAACTGCTGATTCCGGTGATTCTAATGACCCTGACCGGTGCGGAATCCTTACAGGGAGTGAGTATGGAAGATGCAATGCTGCACCTGAACTTCTGGACCACGGAAACACTTCTTTGCACAATGCTGTTTACCGTTTTTCACTGGCCCTGCGCCACCACAATTCTCACGGTGCACAAGGAGACCGGAGAAACGAAAAAAACAGCGGCGGCAGTTCTCCTGCCAACCGCTGTGGGGGTGTGTATTTGTTTGCTTCTACATTTCCTGCTGGGTTATTTGGGCGGATAGCGCAGAAATCTCATAGGCAACGCGCTCGGTCTGTCCTTCTTCTGTGCGCTTGATGTAAGTACGGCTTTGCAGCCTGCCGACGATGTGAATGCGGTCACCGGTGTGGCAGAGGGAAATTTCTTCGGCTGTCCGTCCCCAAAAAATGCAGGGAAGGTAGTCGGCACGACGGAAATTCCGGGTCACTGCCAGCATCCCATCGCAGATTTCTCTGCCCAATGGGGTGCGACGGTAGATTGGCTCCTTGCAAAGGGGACCTTCAATCACAAGATCATTGCAGGGCGGACCGTCCTCAGCGATTACCGATGCGGCAAAGACAAAGATCAACAAATGCCGGCTGCCGCCGACGCGGCTGTTGTGGGAGCGGACCTGCCCGGTTACGGTAAGCATACAACCGCCGGACAGATCCATTTCCTCCAGTATTTGTTCCTCTGCAACCACCGGAAGACAGTCGATGTTGCCGGATAGTCGGGGCACATCCAGCTGGAAACGGTAAAATCGTTTCCCGTGGTTTTCGTGGGAAAACTCCGGCAGTGCCGTAAGCTGTCCGCGGATTGTAATCTGATTGACATTTTGTTCCATAGTACCACCTCAAAAATACAGATGTATGGAACATTCTATGCTGCCAACCGGCAAATAGAACTTAACGCTTTTTTCCGGGTTTTCTGCCGGGAGCAGATGACTTTGGGGCAGGTTTTTTGGCAGCCGGCTTTCCTTTAACAGGCGGCTTGGAAGCTGCCTTGCCCTTAACAGGGGCCTTGGCGGCAGAACTGCCGGTTCTGGGCGGAATTGCCCGGATCAGACATTTGGGACCGGAGCCGATCAGATCCTCCCGATGGGCCTTCAGCAAAGCCTCGCGGACCAGATAGTAATTCTTGGGGTTGCGGTATTGAATCAGTGCCCGCTGCATTGCCTTTTCGTGGGGATCGGTGGGGACATACACCTTTTCCATCGTACGGGGATCGATTCCCGTATAATACATAACAGTGGACAAGGTGGAGGGTGTGGGATAGAAGTCCTGCACTTGCTCCGGATTGTAGCCCATATCCCGGATATATTCCGCCAATTCCACAGCTTCCTTCATCGTTGAACCCGGATGGCTGGACATCAGATAGGGGACAAGGTACTGATTCATCCCGTACTGCTTGTTGAGGGCATAATACTTGTCCACAAACTGGTTGTAGACCGCATTCCGGGGTTTGCCCATACGGGACAGAACGGCATCGGAAACATGCTCCGGAGCAACTTTCAGTTGTCCGGAAATGTGATATTGAACGAGCTCCTTAAAGAAAGTATCCTTCTTATCTGCCAGCAGGTAATCAAAGCGGATACCGCTGCGGACAAAGACCTTTTTTACGCCTTCCAGCTTGCGCAGCTTGCGCAAGAGTGCCACATAGTCCGAATGGTCTGCCTTCATATTCTTGCAAGGGGTGGGGAAGAGGCATTGCCGCCCACCGCAAGCACCCTTGGTAAGCTGCTTTTCGCAGGCAGGGGCGCGGAAATTGGCAGTAGGACCGCCCACATCGTGAATGTAGCCCTTGAAATCCTTTTCCTTAACGATTTTTTGCGCTTCCTCCAAAATGGATTCGTGGCTGCGCGACTGAATGATCCTTCCCTGATGGAAGGTCAGGGCACAGAAGGAACAGGCTCCGAAGCAACCCCGGCAGCTGGTAAGGCTGAATTTGACTTCTTCGATGGCAGGCACACCGCCTGCCTTTGCATAGCTGGGATGCCAAGTGCGCTCATAGGGCAGGGCGTAGACGGCATCCATTTCCGCTTGCGTCAGG
>SVLL01000053.1 GCA_015067935.1 Oscillospiraceae bacterium
GAGGACTGGCCGATAGCAATGTTAGCAAAGGGACCGGCGTGGATCAGAACGGGCTGATGCTCCACGGAGTAGCACATGGTGGGGTTGATGGCGTTACGCATCCAAGCGGTCATTGCGCCGGCAACATCCAGATCCTCACAGGTAACAGGCTCGCCGGTGACAGAGTATGCCACAACGATCTTGCCGATACGCTCGCGCAGGTCCTTCAGGTCCTTAGCAACAGCCAGAATAGCCATCAGCTCGGAGCCAACAGCGATACCGAACTTGGACTGCATAGTGAAGCCGTCCAGACGGCCGCCCAGACCGATGACGATGTTACGCAGGGACTGTGCGCAGAAGTCGATGATCCAGCCCATTTCCACGCGGGTGGGGTCGATGTTCAGACGCTTCAGGCCCTTCTTGGCCAGCCATTCGTCGGTGTTGTTACGCTCGTGCTGCATACGGGCGGTCAGAGCCACCATAGCCAGGTTGTGAGCGTTCATAATGTCGTTGATATCGCCGGTCAGACCCAGAGAGAACTCGGTCATAGGCATCAGCAGAGCGTTACCGCCGCCGGCTGCAGTACCCTTAACATTCATGGTGGGGCCGCCGGAGGGCTGACGCAGTGCACCGCCGGCCTTCTTGCCGATGTAGCCCAGACCTTCGATCAGGCCCAGAGAAACGGTGGACTTGCCTTCGCCGAAGGGGGTGGGGGTAACAGCGGTGACTTCGATGAACTTGCCGTCGGGCTTATCCTTCAGACGGTTCATAACCTTGATGAAGTCGATCTTGGGGGTCTTGCCGTAGGGAATGATTTCCTCGGGCAGCAGGCCCAGCTTCTCACGGAAGAAGTCGACAGAGGGCAGAGTCTTTTCTGCTTCCTCAGCGATCTGCCAGTCCGCGAACTTGGTGGGGTCCAGACGCACCAAACCCTTTTCGTCTACGTACTTGCCATTTTCGTCAAAGATGATTGCCATAGAGTTTTTCCTCCTTGTTTTTCCCCAAAGTCTTAACTAACCCTTGGAGACTATGTTATTTTCGATCCTGCACATTATACCTATGTGTACCTCAGGACCATATCGATAATTTTTTATCGGTACGAACGTATTGTAACACCAAAATATGCGTATGTCAACGATAATTTTGTATATTCTTGATGATTTTCAAAATTATTTTTTGGTGATATTGGCGTTTTCCCGAATCAAGCCCATTACCTTGGTGGTCAGTACACTCTTGCGGACAGCACCCTCAAAAGCTTCATCGTAATAAGGCATAAACTGCTCCACGGTCATATTGTTCCGCCGGCAGATGAGGGCAATGGCCTCACCCATTTCCTGCTCAGAGGCGGTCAGATTTTCCAACTTGACGATTTCATCCACCGCAGCCTGCCTGCGCAGAGCTGCTTCCGCTGCAGGGTAGCTTTCATCGTGAAGCTGCTGACGGGTGATATTCATAAAGGAGCAGTACATATCAAGGCTCAGTCCCTTCTGGGACAGTTGGGCTTCCATATTCCGCAAATGCTCCTCCACCGCGTCCTCAAGAACATTGGGGTCAGCCACAAAATCCAGCGTTTCCGCTGCCTGCTGCAGAAGTCTGTCCTGCAGATCCATCTCACCGCGCTCATCGCTGTAAGCCTGCAGGCTCTCCTTCAGCTTGACGCGCATTTCCTCCAGCGTGTCGCACTCGCCCACTTCCTTTGCGAACTCATCATTCAGCTCATAGCTGGTCTTGATGCGGATGGCGTGAATCTTGCACTTGAATTCCGCCTTTTTGCCTGCCAGCTCAGGAGCGTGATACTTTTCCGGGAAGGTGACGAACACGGAGACCTCTTCTCCCACCACCTTGTCCAACAGCTGCTCCTCAAAGCCGGGAATAAACTGACCGCTGCCAAGCGTCAGGGTCTGCATCTGAGCGGTGCCGCCGGGGAACTGAACGCCATCGGCAAAGCCGGCATAATCCAGCACCACCTCGTCTCCATTCTCGGTGGGACGATCATTCACCTCGGTAATACGGGGTGTCTGCTGCACCATACGCTGCAGGTGGTGATCCACCTCACTGTCGGTGATGATGTGACGGGACAGTTCTGCGGTCAGACCGCGGTAAGTAAATGCCATAATTTTTCTCCTTATATATACTATATTATTTAATACTTGCATAACAGGCTTATCGGCCCTAAAAATCATATACTCCCCGCAGGGGTTTGTCAATAGATGAAAGAAAGTTTCACAAATTTTCACTTAAAAATTAGGCATTATGCCAATATTGACTTTATTGCCAGTTTATGAGAAGATATTGTGGCGACAATTCCTTTAGAAACACAATATATTGTGTTTCCAAAGGATCACAAAAGGAAAGATTGGTGTATAACAATGATTCACAGTATTATCAAGCGTGACGGCCGCGTGGTTCTTTACGATCAGAACAAAATTGCCGCCGCAATTTTAAAGGCGATGGAGGTTTCCGGTGAGGGCAACGCTGCCGATGCCGCCCGTGTTGCCAACGATGTGCAGCTGGAGCTGGAAAAACATCTGACCACCGAAGCTCCCCACATTGAAATGATTCAGGATGCTGTGGAGCAGCAGCTGATGAACCACGGCTTCAACAGTGCTGCAAAGGCCTACATTCTGTACCGCGCCAACCGCACCCGCGCCCGGGAAGCCAACACCTCCCTGATGAAGACCATCGACGAGATCACCAACATTGATGCCCGAATTTCCGATATGAAGCGGGACAACGCCAATATCGACGGCAACACCGCTATGGGCTCCATGCTGCAGATCGGTGCTGCCGGTGCAAAGGCATATAACGAGATGTATCTGCTCCGTCCCGAGCACGCCAAAGCCTATCGTGAGGGCGACATTCACATCCACGATTTTGATTTCTATTCCCTGACCACCACTTGCTGCCAGATTGACATTCTGAAGCTGTTCCACGGAGGCTTCTCCACCGGTCACGGCTACCTGCGTGAGCCCCAGAGCATCCAGAGCTACGCTGCGCTGGCTGCCATTGCCATCCAGTCCAACCAGAATGATCAGCACGGCGGCCAGTCCATTCCCAACTTCGACTATGCTATGGCCGAAGGCGTTGCCAAGACCTATCGCAAATCTTTCACCCGCCGTCTGCGCGAGGTTGTTGAGGACTATCTGGATCTGGAAGATGAAACTGAGGCCATTGCCGACATCGTCGCCCGTGTGGAAGCCGCCACCGGCGAATTTGCCCGACTGGAAAGCAGCAAGGTATACTTGGATGGCATTATCGATGCCCTGATGAGCAAATATGCAATGTCTTCTGAAATTGCCGCCAAGCTGGTGGACCGTGCCTCCAAGCGTTCCTTTAAAAAGACCAACGGTGATACCAAGCAGGCTATGGAGGGCTTCGTACACAACCTGAACACCATGCACTCCCGTGCCGGTGCACAGACCCCCTTCTCCTCCATCAACTACGGTACTGACACCACCCCCGAAGGCAGAATGGCCATCCGTAATATCCTGCTGGCTTTGGAAGCCGGTCTGGGTCACGGTGAGACCTGCATCTTCCCCATCCATATCTTCAAGGTCAAGGAAGGCGTCAACTACAACGAAACCGATCCCAACTACGATCTGTTCCGGCTGAGTATGCGGGTCAGTGCAAAGCGGCTGTTCCCCAACTACACCTTCCTGGACTCTCCCTTCAATTTGCAGTATTATGTCCCCGGCCGTCCTGAGACCGAAGTGGCAACCATGGGCTGCCGCACCCGCGTAATGGGCAACACCTACGATCCCTCCCGTCAGATCGCTTACGGTCGCGGCAATTTGTCCTTCACCTCCATCAACCTGCCCCGTATCGCCATTGAGAGCAAGGGCGACGAAAAGGCCTTCTACAAGCGTCTGGAAGAAATGCTGGAGCTGGTTGCCCAGCAGATGCTGGATCGTTTTGAGATTCAGGCCAGCAAGCACACCTACAACTTCCCCTTCCTGATGGGTCAGGGTGTGTGGCTGGATTCCGACAATCTTTCTGTGGACGACGACCTGCGTGAGGTGCTGAAGCACGGCACCCTGTCCATTGGCTTTATTGGTCTTGCGGAGACGCTGACCGCTCTGTACGGTCAACACCACGGTCAAAACGAGGACATGCAGAAGAAGGGTCTGGAAATTATAGGCTTTATGCGCAATTACTGCGATAACAAGTCCAAGGCTCTGCAAATGAACATCACCTTGTTGGGTACTCCGGCAGAAGGTCTGTCCGGTCGCTTCATCCGGATGGACAAGAAGCGTTACGGCAAGATCCCCGGTGTCACCGATCGGGAATATTACACCAACAGCTTCCATATCCCCGTATGGCATCCCATCTCCGTGTACGACAAGATCCGTCTGGAAGCCCCCTATCACGCCCTGTGCAATGCCGGTCATATCAGCTATGTGGAGCTGGACGGAGATGTTGCCCGGAATGTAGAGGCCTTTGAGGCCGTGGTGCGCTGCATGCACGATCACGGCATCGGCTACGGCTCCATCAACCACCCCGTAGATCGGGATCCCGTCTGCGGCTATGTGGGTATCATCGGTGATGTATGTCCCCGCTGCGGTCGTCGTGAGGGTGAACAGATCGATCCAGAAAAGGCAGCACAGCTGAAGAAAATGTATCCTGAAATGCCTGCATTTCAGGGAATCGAATAAGGAGGAATACTTATGACAGTCAAAACTGCAAGCGAAAAAATGGGCCAAGGCGTTGGCTTTGAGCGCATCCGCCGTATCACCGGTTATCTGGTGGGTACAATGGACAAGTGGAACGACGCCAAGCGTGCTGAGGAGCGTGACCGCGTCAAGCACGCGCTGAAGACCGATGCTTGAGCTTTCCGGTCTGGTCAATGACAGCATTGTAGACGGTCCGGGCATCCGGATGACCGTCTTCTGTCAGGGCTGCCCCCATCACTGCGAAGGCTGCCACAACCCGGAGACTTGGTCCTTTGGCTGCGGCACTCCCGTCCCGGAGGAGGCACTTGTGGAAGAGGCAATGCAAAATCCTCTATGCAAGGGCGTTACCTTCTCCGGCGGTGAGCCATTTGCCCAAGCGGAGGGTTTTGCAAAACTGGCCGTTCTTTTAAAAGCGAAGGGCTATGAGGTAGCCTCCTACTCGGGTTATACCTTTGAGCAGCTTTTGAACGGCACCCCGGCACAGCGCAGGCTTTTGGAAGTCATTGATGTGCTCATTGACGGGCCTTTCCTGCTGGCTGAAAAAAGTTTGGAATTAAACTTCCGCGGCAGCAGGAATCAGCGGATCCTGAATGTTCCCGAAAGTTTGAAAGCAGGCAAAGCTGTTCTTATGACCAGCCCCCGTTGGACGGGCATTTATGAATAAGCGAACCCCGGAAGCCTAGGCTTCCGGGGCGTTTTTATTGCGCGATCTCAATGCCCTGATACTGGGGCAAGGTGTGGTCGTAGACATAGTAATTCGGTCTGTAGGCCATTACATCCGGGTTCTGGGTGTAGGTTGTGACGGTGCTTTCCGTCATCTTGAAATGCTCAATCCAAGTGACAGCATGGGGCGAAGCATCCACATGGTAATACTTTCCATCCGCAAACTGCACCAGATTCCACCAGTGGTTACTGGTGCTGCCCACACGGCGGCACTCCACATTGGGAATCTCCAGCATATCCAACAGCACACGCACCATTGCATAGTAAGTGTAGCAATCGCCTGAGCCTTTCGTGAAGCCCTCATAGGCACCTGCCTCAAGGCTGCTCTTATCGGAGTTGCCAACATAATAAGTGTTCCATTTTACATATTCAAAAATCTTGCGGATTTGCTGATCACGGCTCATATCCGGCTTAATAATACTGTTAAGCACCTGCTGCGCCTTTTCCCGGACCAATTGAGCCAGATGACTTTCAACGATCACCGTGCGAAGCACGGTGATCCGATGGCCATCGGAGTCCGTGGCGGAATAGGCAACCGTATACTTACCCTCGACTTTGCTGTCAAAATCGCCCGCATCCACCGTAAAGGTGAGTTCTCCGTCTTGTGGGTCGGTGGCCTTCACACCGGCTTTGTAGGAGATGGCCGCGCCCAGTTCCAGATAAACGGGCTCCAGCCCCGTAAAGCGGGGACCGTCCGCAGCCGGTACCACATTGGCGGTTGCCTCTAACTCCGTGGTGTTGCCAAAGTAATCTACCAACAGCAGCTGCACCTTATTTTTGCCCATCCGGATAAATTCCTGCGGCGTTTTATAGGTGACGGTCACAGAGGAATTGTCCTGCAGATTTTCCACAAAATCCTTCGGATCAGGGCAAGTATCTGCTTCCACTGTCAGTTCCTTGCCGGTACCCGTGGGGGGAATATTCTCCTCCACGATGCATTCCACTTCGTAATTCTTACCGTTGCAGAACAGCATCAAAGTGAATGCGCCGCCTGCGCCCTCCTGCAAGGAGGTGCCCAACTGGGCCTCGATCGTTTCATCCGGCACAAAACTCCGGGCGGTCACGGTATTTTCTTGTCCCAATGGCACACGCAAAAAGGTTTCTATATGGAACCGGTAAAGCTTTGCAGTACGGGTACACACCTCGTGCCCACGGGTGAACACCAGCGTAAATGTCTGTTCGCCCAGCTGTTGTGCGTCATAGTCCGCACCGAAGGTCACGGAAATACCCGTATTCTCCAATCCCTGCACAAAATCCGATGCCCGCAGGTTCTCCTGATCCGACACTGTCAGCTGCTGTACGGATATGCTGTCCGGCAATTCCAGGGGCGTGGTATAGCTGTCCAGCACCCAAAAGCTGGTTGCAATCAGCATTCCCAACACCAGACACATAAAACCGATCAGCAAAACGATCCGCTTATGCAGTTGAGCAGATTGCCGCTTGCGCATCCGTTCGCGCCTTCGGTTTAGTGCTTCTTCTTTGTTCAGAATATCTTCTGACATAAATTGCCTCCAAAATTCGCATACTTTTGCAATTTTATCACACTTTTCTACAAAAATCAATCACAAAGCTGTACCTCCCCTGCCTTGAAAACTGATTGACGAGGGCAGCGGTGCGTGGTATGATAGACACACAAAACACATTGCGAGGTTACTGTATGGATATCTTAAACGGAACCAAACGCTGCAGCTGCGGAAAATGCCACGATGGGCTGCTCAAGGATTGCCTGATCGGATCAGGCGTGGTATTCCGGGTTGCCGGGTTGGTCAAAAAATATGGCGGCAAGCGGGCCTTTTTACTGGCAGATGCGAACACCTTTGCTGTTGCGGGCATGCAAGTGTCCAGCGCGCTTCAGGATGCCGCAATCCCCTATTCCCGGTATATCTTCCCCCACTCCCCCAAGCCGAACGAGGAGGCTGTGGGCAGTGCGGTCATGCACTTTGATACAAGCTGTGACATTGTCATCGGCATCGGCTCCGGTGTCATCAACGACATTGGCAAAATTCTTGCCAATATGACAAAATCGCCCTATATTATTGTCGCCACCGCCCCGTCGATGGACGGCTACGCCTCCGCCACCTCTTCTATGGAAGTGGATGGGCTGAAGGTATCGCTGCCAAGCAAATGCGCTGACGGGGTCATCGGTGACACGGACATTCTGAAAAATGCACCCCGCCGAATGCAGATTTCCGGTCTGGGGGATATGCTGGCCAAATATGTGAGCATCTGCGAGTGGCGGATATCGCATCTGATTACCGGAGAATATTATTGCGAGGAAGTGGCCTCTCTGATCCGCAATGCGGTGAAAAAATGCACTGAGCACGCCGCCGGACTCCTTCAGGGGGACGAAAAAGCAGTGGCGGCAGTATTCGAGGGCCTGATTTTGGGCGGTGTGGCTATGAATTATGCCGGGCTGTCCCGGCCGGCCTCCGGTGTGGAGCATTATTTTTCCCATATCTGGGATATGCGCGGGCTGGAATTTGGCACAAAGGTCGATTTTCACGGTATTCAATGCGCCGTAGGCACACTGTATGCCACGAAGGTTTACGAACAGCTGAAATTCCTCCGCCCGGACCGGGACAAGGCCCTTGCCTTCGTGCAGAATTTTGACCTGCAAAATCATTTTTATTACCTGCGCGCCTTTCTGGGCAAGGGTGCGGAGGCGATGATCGCAGCAGAGGAAAAGGACGGAAAATACGACCCGATCCGCCACCCGGAGCGGCTGGAAATCATTCTCTCCCACTGGGAAGAGATTTTGCAGATCATGGACGAGGAGCTGCTGCCCTCCGCCGAGCTGGAGGCTCTGCTGACGATGCTGGATGCTCCAAAGTCCGCCGGAGAAATGGGCATTAACGAAGCCATCGTACCGATGACCTTCCGTTCCACCAAGGATATCCGTGACAAATATGTTCTGTCCCGTCTTTGTTGGGACCTTGGCGTTTTGGAGGATATTAAACTGTAAAAGTCCTACCATATAAGGATATTTTCCCGACGGATGATCGATGCAGTTCGATAAATAACGCTTTATCAAACAGTTAACGGCAGCACCGATTTTGGTGCTGCCGTTATCGCTTTCATTGGTGAACAGTTGCTGAAGCGTCCCTGCAACGGAATCATTTTATGCACAGCCGGATTATTTGATACTGCCGTCTGTACGAACCGTCACAACCTGCAGCGGAAGCTCCTTGCCGCTTTCCTGCAAAGCCTTTTTGACGGCAAATTCCAGACCGCCGCAGCAGGGCACTTCCATGCGCACCACGGTGATGCTCTGCACATCATTATTCTGCAGAATCCGCATCAGCTTCATGGAGTAATCCACTCCGTCCAGCTTGGGGCAGCCGATGAGCGTAACCTTGCCGCGAATGAAATCCTTATGGAAGGAAGCATAGGCAAAAGCGGTACAGTCCGCGGCGATCAGGAGCTCCGCACCGTTAAAATAAGGGGCCTGCATTGGTGCCAGCTTGATTTGCACCGGCCAATTCTGAAGCTGAGAATCCCGGTGCAGGCTCAGCCTTGCCTTGACCGCCGCTTCATCATAAGCGGCCGCCTCACGCTCAACAAAGGAAATCGCGCCCACCGGGCAAGCAGGCAGGCAATCGCCCAACCCGTCGCAATAGTCATCCCGGAGCAGCTGCGCCTTTCCGTCCACCATGCCGATCGCGCCCTCGTGGCAGGCCTTGGCGCAAAGGCCGCAGCCGTTGCACCTTTCTGCATCGATTTCTATGATTCTTCGCTTCATGCACCCTTCTCCCTCTTTTGGTTCTTCACGATTTCCATCATAGCGTTGTACATTTCCTCGCCCACGCACTCCTTGGCGTGCTTGCACCACTGCACACAGCTGAGGTTGTCATTATAGGCAACAAACCCGCAATGCTCGCAGGGCATCTGGGAGTCGATGGAAAACATCTCAATCTCGTGGCCGCACTGGGGGCAGATCTTCTCAATAATGGTAGGCGTCTTGGGCTTCGCCTGGCATCCAAACATAGTCATAATAACATTCCTCCTTTTCGGTTTTCTACAGCATACTAAAAAGGGCGTTTCTTTTCTGTGACATTATCACATAAAAACACGGCATTTTGCAATGCCGTGTTTTTTCTTATCCGTTAAGTTTCTCAATGATCCACTGGGCGCAGCGTTCGGAAGCCTTGCCATCCTCCCGGAAGGCGAGTCTGCCGAAGAAGGCCTGCCGCTTGCGGAAGTATTCCGTCTCATCAAATTTTTCCACCTGCCGCAGCAGTTCCGGATTATTATCCGCCAAGGGGAACGGCAATGACGGCAGCGGGAAATAGAAATTCCGATCTTTAATGTAATCGCTTACATCTGTTGCAAAGAGGAAGCAGGGTTTTCTGGTGAGGGCAAAATCGAACATACAGGAAGAATAGTCCGTCACCAAAATATCTGCAGCCACCAGCAATTCCTGCATATCCGGATAGGCAGTGGCATCCAGAACGGTGATGCCGTCATAATAAAACAGCTCTTCGGATTGGTCCGCCATTTCCGGATGCAGCCGCGCCAGCACGGTCCAATCGCCGCCGAAACGCCTGGCGCACACCACACGCAGACGATGCACATCCAGTGCGTAGGCAGTAGTGGAATAGTCCGCCCGGTAAGTGGGGGCATAGAGGATGATCTTCTGAGTAGCCGGCAGAGAAAAATGCTCCCGCACCTTCGCTCCCAGCTGGGGATCGTGGTGGAAGAAAATGTCATTACGGGGCGTGCCGTATTCCGCAATAGTGCCGTGGTACCAGAAGCAGCGGCGCAGCAATTCCGTATCATAGGCACTGCTGGAAAGGAGCAGGTCGATCTGCTTGGAGTCCTGCTCCGCATCGTGCTCATAAGCCATACCCAGAGCTTCCAAAGCATCCCGTTCGATACGCTTCAGAGGAAAGCCGTGCCAAGTCTGCAGATAGAACTGGCTCTTCTTTTTATGCTTGGCGTGTTGACGGCAATTATCCACCCATACTCTGGCAGTGGACAACTCCCGAACCATTTCCGGCGTATTGGTCAGGCAGGGCTGAATGCCCTCCGGCAGGGTAGCCGCCTCAGCCTCGCTGTCCACCAACCACACAAGCTTGGCATCGGCATTGGCTGCCAGCAAAGCCTCGGCGATGGCTTTGGGGTTATCGGAATAACCTCTGCCGTGGAAGCTGTCAAAAACGACCTTCTTTTTATCCACCCGTCTGAAACGACCGGCAAACCAGCAGAAGGACAGTTGAATTCTCTTAAAAAAGCCCATTAAATGCGCCCTCCGAAAGTGATTGATCCTATGCAGGCGGTACTCTCCGTCTGCACATCGGGCTATATTATAACAAATTTCGCCAAACATTTCAACACCAAATGCTTCCAAATTCAACTTCTTCCGTTTTGAAATGCAATTTTCAGGGCAGTTTGCAGGGGATATTGATACAATCGGTCGGTATTCAGCGCGCACTTGCACAGCGCAACAGCGGAAATTCCGGGATTTTCGTAGGTGGTGTAATAATAGATGCCCAGATCCAGATTGATGCAGGAGGTATAACGGGTGATCTCATAGCACCCATCGGGCATACGGCAGCAGCCCCGGGTTTGCGCCACAGAGCCCAGAATGTGGAAAAACTGGCTGACGCTCTCGTCCTCCCCTGCCCCGGATACGGAGTTAGCTTTGGTAAAGGCCGCCCGAACAAAACGGGATGCAGAGGACAAATCCCCCGGCAGTCCCATGGCTCCCATCCCTCTGCTGTAGGGTATTAAGTCTTCCAAGCCAAAGCGGTTTTGGGGTTTCTCCGGAGTCAGATTCAAATAGTCGCAAAGATGCAGCATTTGATAATCAAAGGGCGGATTGTTGGTCAGCACGCCAACGGAGTTTTCGTAGATCTTCAACCCTTCCGCCACACTCTCCACCGTAATGCTCCCATCCCGGTCTGCGATCATCCAATGCAGTGGCGACAGAGGCAGTTCCTTGCTGAAGGGGATGTCGCAAAGGCTGATTCTGTTTAACAGCTCCCGGGCTTCGGTCAGATTCTTACACTGTCCCAGTATCCACGGGATAAGCTCAAAGGGTGTGATGTTGTCCTTCCCTTGGCACGGTGCAAAGTAACGGGCGTTTCCGGGGAAATTCAGCCCGGCCACGGCAAGACCGTATTCATTGGCAGCTTCATAGTAAAGGGGATAGCCCTCCGCCACCGTTGCCATTCCGATGATGGAATAGTGGCTTTTCATCTCCCCCATTTTGCGAAAGACAAAGGGAAAATTCCGGGGTGTGACCACCACCTGCTCCCGGTAGCCGTATTCCAGATCCAGCGTGCGTCCGAAATAGGTGTGATTGGTCTTGTAGGTCACTGCTGTACACATACATATTCCTCCTTTTAGGGATAGTATGCCCCAAGAAAACAAAAACAGAGCGGGCAAAGCCCGCTCCAAAAGGCTTCCCCTAGGGGGAAGCTGGCAAAAATCTTTAATTTTTGACTGATAAGGGGCGTTCCTAAGTTGTTTTTGCCGCACTGCGTGCGGGTTTCACCCTCATCCGTCACCGCCTTGCTGTGGTGACACCTTCCCCCAAGGGAAGGCTTGAATCAATCAAACAATTCGTGGACCACGGGCCAACTCAGATTCGGATAGTACTTATGCCCCTCCGGGCCTTCAATAAAACGGAATTTATCAGCCGCACCGGCCTTCTCATAGATTTTCTGTGCCACTGCCGCCACCTCCCGGCTGCCGTCAATGTGGAAGCCGATGTCCGTCACGCCTGCCACCAGCACCAGCGGTCTGGGAGCAATCAGGCAGGCCAGCTCGCCCATATCCAGATACTTGGCAATGTTGGGGATGTAGTTGCAGGGGCAATGCCGCTTCCACACGATGGAATCCTTAAAGGAACAGATGCTGGAGGACGGAACTGCCATCGTGATCCGGGGTTCCATGCAGGCGGCATAGTAGGTTGCCGTACCGCCGCCGGAGTTGCCGGTGAGCAGGATCTTCTTGGAATCAATCTCGGGGATAGTTTCCAGCAGGTCTACTGCCCGGGAAATATCCCACGCCCGCTCGCCAATCAGGGTGCGGCCCATCAAAATGGCGGTCATTGCCGGATGGGCGCAGGTGCAATCAGAACCGGGGAAAACATTCAGATACGCCTGACTTCTCAGCTCACCAAATCCCCGCTGCTCGATCACCAGCGCGGCATAGCCGTTCTTGACGGCCTGAATGGCAAAATCTGCATCCCGGGTCAGGTAATCCGCATCCGGGGGGTAAATGGCTCGTCCCAGAGAAATGTGCATACCGGTGGTATGTCCCTGCAGGCAGATAGCCACCGGACAAGGCTTTTTCACATTCTTGGGAATCAGCAGATGGCAAGGAATGTCTGCGTTGGGTTCGGAGGTGTAAATCATCCGCTTTTCGTAGAAAGCTTCGTGCTCCTTCTCCCACTCAAGGCGAATATTCAGATCGCACCGCTCTGCGGGCATATCACCCAAAAGCTCTGTCAGCTTCGCCCGGACTTCCTCGCGCCAAGCATCAAAATCCCGATTCTCATCGTAGGCAAGGCTGGGCTTGACAGTTTTCATCAGTTCTTCATGGCAAAGGTCTGCGGGAAACATAACAAATTCCTCCGTTTTTTAGTTTTGCAACTTTCTTATATGGTAAATATAGTATGGCAGCAATGTGAGAATGGACAAAACCCATCCGATGGGCCATATCAGATACAAAAATGTAAGGTTTTGGGGCACAAGAGGGAAAATGCCGTACACCCAGATAAAGCGGATACCGCACATATACACAAGCGTGGCGATTGTGGGAGCAATGGGTTTTTTCAGCGCGCGCAGAGCGGCGCACATTATTTCATTGATACCGCTGAGGAAATAGCAGGAAGAAACTACGATCATCTTCTGCTGAGAGTAGGCGATCACCGCCGGGTCCGCGGACATAATGGCGGAAAGCGGCCAAGAAAAGATCGCAGTGAGCGCACCCAACGAGCCGCCCAGTGCCACTGTGATCCAGATGCCTTTGACCATTGTCTTCTTGGCTCTGTCCAGATTTCCCGCACCGATATTCTGGCTCATATAGGGCATCACGGCAGCTGCCGCACCTACAGAAATGTTGTAAATAATGCCATCGTAAATATTGGCGATGCCAAGTCCTGCGGTGGCTTCCTTGCCGAAGGTATTAACAGCAGTTTGGATCACCACATTGGCAATGGAATAAAGGGCCGTCTGCATACCTGCCGGGATGCCGATATGGAGCATTCCCTTCAGTTCAGCTGCGTAAAAACGAACATTCTCCCTATCGATGTAAATGGGATTATCCCGTCTCCACATTGCCCGGGCATAGAGGATCGCGGTTACAAACCAAGACACCACTGTCGACAGAGACACACCCAAAAGGTAGTGATAGGTAACGAACACCGTCAGCATTATCTGTTACGGGTCGTTTTCCCCCACTTCGAACCGTACGTGCGGCTTTCACCGCATACGGCTCTCCATCGAGAATCAGTAGGCTTCGGTAACCTAC
>SVLL01000054.1 GCA_015067935.1 Oscillospiraceae bacterium
GAAGCTGTACGATGAGTTCCTGGGTAAGCCTAACTCTCACAAGGCTCACGAACTGCTGCATACCCATTATCAGGCAAGAGTCGGTTTTAACGATTGACTTTTTGCTGTGCTATCCGTTAACCCCCTTAATGGTAATAGCACACCTTCCTTCTGGGGGTCCCGGATTTGCCCAATCCCCGGGATCCCCATCCTTCTTTTGGCGTTCTAAGATAAGGAGAAACGATATGAAACAGGTTGAACTGAAGTATGGCTGTAATCCCAACCAGAAGCCTGCGCACCTGGATCTGCTGGACGGCGGCGACCTGCCCTTTGAGATCCTCAATGGCCGCCCCGGGTACATCAACTTTATGGACGCCCTGAACTCCTGGCAGTTGGTCAAGGAACTAAAGGCAGCCATCGGTATGCGCCTGTTCCACCACTAAGCAAGAATCGAGGATTTATTATGCGCAAGAAAGTTTTATGGATTACTGAGACAGCCGTTATGCTGGCATTGCTCGTTACTCTGCAGGCACTGACCAAGCCTATGGGACAGTTGGTTACCGGCTCCTGCGTGAATGCCGTTTTGGCAATCGCTGTACTTCTTGTGGGTATGAGCAGCGGTATTACAATCGCACTGATCAGCCCTGTGTGTGCATATCTGTTTGGTATTGCCCCTAACTTTGTAACAGTTCTTCCCATTATGATCGGCAATGTGTGTTTTGTGGTGCTGCTGCGGCTGATTGCCGGCAAGACCCACAAACCTATTTGGCGGCAGCCTGTTGCGTTGGTAGCCGCAGCCGGTGTCAAATTCGGTGTGCTGTATCTGCTGGTGGTCAAAGTCATTTGTGGTATTGCCTCCGGTGCTCTGCTGGGCAAGAAGCTGGGAGACATCGTTGTGCTGGCACCTCCCATGCTAAAGATGCTGCCTACTATGTTTGCTTGGCCTCAGCTGTTCACCGCTCTGATCGGCGGTGCGGTAGCGCTCTTGATCACCCCCGTACTGCGTAAAGCACTGCATAAATAATTTAACACATTTTTCCGCCTCCGGATTATGAACTGCCCCAGTTTATACTGCCCGTACAAACAGGGGCAGTTCAGTGTAAAGGGAGGTGGCCGAGCGTCAGCACGGTCGGAGGGATTGTCACCCAAGTCTTTTGCTCCGCAAAAATCCAGCCCCCTTTCCATAAGGGGGGCTTTTGTGCTGCTCGCATACTACTTTTGAAAATAACCACATTTTGCCCCCAATATGACACAAAACAGCACAGCCGCCGACCATCAGGTCGGCGGCTGCGTTTATCTGTTCGACATATTGGAATTACTGTTTTTTCATTTGTCGCAGGAACACCAAAATAGCACCAATCGTTATCACAATTGTATATCCAATAACAACACATACATGTGGTAACAGTTCAGAATAATCACCGTTTATCATTGCTCTTTCAAGCTCGACTGCATGAACATATGGTAACATATTTGCAATTTTTCTAAAAGAACCTCCCACAAGTTCAAGGTCAAACCAAACACCCGAAAGCCAAGCGGTCAAATTGGTAAGCAATGCACCACAAACACCTCCAACTTGCTTTACATTCAAAACGCTTCCACATAATAAACCAAGTGCAATTTGAAAAATCGCAAATGGAATAATCATCAGAATTGCATGTAGGATATTCGCCGTAACAGACAGACCAAGAATAATCGCCATAAGATAGCAGATTGCACATTGTGCTATTGCTATCGGAATAATAGGCAGCATATATCCGACAATAAAATCAGCGGCTTTTAATGGAGAAGTATGCCGATTGGCAGAAGCTGCACGACAAAGCAGATACTGCACGCCTGACATTGACGGATTATCTCACGGCCTGCGGTTTACAAAAAGAGATCGTCATCATCGATGGTCTGGAGGAAGTGATCCGTCAGCAGAAGGGCGTTGGTCGCAATCTCAATCAGCTGACCACCCTTGCCAATATGGGAAAAGTGAAAACAGTTTACTTGAAAGAACTCACCGATGCCTATGCGCAGGTGAGTTCTTTGCTATCTCAAATTCTCAAACGGAAGCGGTGGTCCTGATGGCGATCGTGAAAATGATCAACAGCCCCCGGTCGCAGAATGTGCAAGGTCTGCGCGGCACCATTGCCTATTGTTGCAGAGATGCGAAAACAAACCACGAGGGGATCAAACTGGTCACCGGTATCAATTGTATGCCACAACTTGCATTGCAGGAATTTATGAACACCAAGCGCCTGCACAAACAGACCGATGGTCGGATGTTTTATCATCTGGTGCAATCCTTTCACCCGGATGAAAGCATCACACCGGAGCTTGCGCATCAAGTGGCCTGCAAGCTGGCAGAAGAAATTCCCGGATTTGAGATCGTGGTCGCAACCCATCGGGATGCCCACCACATCCATTCCCATTTTGTCATCAACTCTGTCAGCTTTGAAACCGGGAAGAAGTACCACAGCGATCCGCAGACATTACAAAATCTACGGGATGCATCTGATGCGCTGTGTTTGCAATACGGTTTGTCCGTGGTGAAAAAGAGGGAAGAGAAAGAGCGAAATATGAATGACCGGGAGTACCGCGCCTATGAACGGGGGAACAGCTGGAAGATGGAATTGGAAATTGCCATCGATGATTGTATGACACTTGCCCGGAGCAAAGAACATTTTATGCAACTGATGGAGTGGCGCGGGTACGGTGTTACCTGGACGGATGCACGAAAAAGCATTACCTACACCACACCGCAAGGCTACAAATGCCGGGACAGAAAACTGAATGGAAGAAAATATTTGAAGGAGGAAATGGAATATGAATTCAAATTGCGAGCGGAGATCTGCCGCAGATATGCGGGAGAAACAAAAGCAGAATCTGGCGCAGGCATCGGCGGTGCAACCCACCGTGGCCGTTATGGAACACAACTGGAAGGCGCTGATCACATCGCTGAACACAGTGGTGGAAACCGAAACGCAGATTTTGGAGCGATTGGGTCTGCTGACTACGAAAGCAGAGTTGGTTTCCCTGATGGGAGACCAGATCGATGTGCTGCGGGAATATCAGGATGCCGCAATGAAGGTGCAGGCGGATTATTTGAAAATGATTACAGCATCGGCAGAGAGTGCACAGAAAATGATGCAGAGTGCGACGAACACGATGGAAGTGCGCTCTGGCGAAGTGAGCGAGAGCTTTTCGAAAGTAATCTGCGAAGAGCAGAAGAGCTTGCGCAAATGGATGATCCGTTGTCTGCTCATCAGCCTGATCCCCAGCGCGGTGCAGATTATTCTGCTGTTGACGCAGCTTATCTGATTGCCCACTTGAGCGACATTATGGATGAGGAGGAACACGATGACTACTACACCCGCCGGGCACGCCGTGGCCCAACACTTAGTATGTAAAAGAAAAATATTATTTATGGAGGAACGCCTATGATGAAAACCCCGGGTGGGGAAAATGCATTACTAATCTTAAGAACACACTATGCGCATAGCACCCTTAATCGAAAACAATTATGCAGGAAGGAGGCATCCGATGATGCGTGCAAATGAGATCCCCTACTGGGAAAAATACATGCTGACACTCCGGGAGGCGGCAGAGTATTTCCACATCGGCGAAAAGAAAATGCGCCAGATCGTTGAGGACAATCTGAATGCCGATTTCCTGCTGGAAAGCGGTAATCGCGTGATGATCAAGCGCAGATTATTTGAGGAATATCTGGACAGAGCGACGGTGATTTAACTCTCTGCCATAGGATTTTTGCAAAAATATTTTAATTTACTGGATATACGAGCCCCGATATGATACAATGGCTGTGTCATATCGGGGCTCTCTTTGATGAAAGGAGAGTTTTTAATGAGTGAAAAGCGGCGGGATAACCGCAACCGCATTTTACACGTTGGAGAGAGCCAACGCCCCGACGGCAGATATGCTTACAAGTACAAAGACCTGAACGGCGACTACAAATTCGTTTACAGTTGGCGCTTGGACAAAAATGACCGCACACCAGCCGGAAAAGCACGGGAGCCTTCCCTGCGGGAAAAGGAAAGGCAGATTCAGCAGGATCTGTTCAACAAAGTGATTCCCAACGGTGGGGAACTTACTGTGCTGGAACTGGTGGAAAAATATCTGTCCCTCAAAGTGAACGTCCGTCACAATACCCTTGCCAATTACAAATTCGTGCTGAACATCCTGAAAAAGGAGGCGTTCTGCCAAACGCGTATTGACCGGGTGAAACAATCCGATGCCAAAGCCTTTCTGATCAAATTGCAGAAGAAGGACGGTCGGGGATGGAGTACGATCCACGCCATTCGTGGCGTGATCCGCCCGGCTTTTGAGATGGCACTGCAGGATGACCTGATCCATAAGAATCCGTTCCAGTTTGAGTTGGCATCGGTGATCATCAATGACAGTGTCACCCGGGATGCCATCACCAGAGCCCAGGAGCGAGCCTTCCTGAAATTCATTCAGGAGGACAAGCACTTCAGCAAGTATTACGATGGGATCTACATCCTGTTCAATACGGGCCTGCGTGTGTCGGAGTTCTGTGGGTTGACCATCTCGGACATTGACTTCAAGAAAAAGCGGATTCGTGTGGATCACCAGTTGCAACGAACCAGAGATATGGTGTATGTAATCGAGGAGACCAAGACCAAAAGCGGTGAGCGGTTTGTTCCAATGAGCAACGAAGTGATGGAGAGCTTTCGCAGGATCATCAAAAATCGCCCCAAGCCGTTCACAGAACCGATGATCGACGGATACACCGGCTTTCTGTTTCTGGACAAAAATGATATGCCGATGGTGGCTCTGCATTGGGAACATTACTTTAAGCATATTCGGAACAAATACAACAGTATTTACAAGATTCAGCTTCCCAAAATCACCCCTCACGTCTGCCGCCATACCTTCTGCTCCAAAATGGCGCATAGCGGTATGAACCCCAAAACCTTGCAGTATATTATGGGGCACGCAGATGTGAGCATCACGCTGGACACCTACACCCACGTGAAATTTGACGATGCAAAGGCGGAGTTTGAACGGGTTTTGGAGGCGTAAAAAAGTGTTCGTCTGCCGTTTGTAGTAAGGCCAGTAGTAAACGGTGCCCATTTACTACAAATTTTACTACAAAACTGTAAAACAATATGCCACGAAAAGCCACAATAAGGGACGATTCGGTCAAAAGCCAAAAAACCGAAAAGTCCTTGTGGCTCTAAGCAAATCGTGGTTTTTTGAGGAGGATCGTAGCAATGAAAAAGATACTTTTCGTCTGCCACGGGAACATTTGCAGAAGTCCGATGGCGGAGTTTATTCTCAAGGATATGGTGAAAAAGGCCGGGCGAGATGGGGAATTTCTCATCGATTCTGTGGCCGTCAGCCGGGAGGAAGAGGGCAATCCCGTCTATCCCCCTGCACGCCGGGAGCTAAATAAGCGCGGCATTTCCTGCGATGGGCACAAGGCCCGTCGAATCACGGAGGAAGAACTGGAAAGCTTTGATCGCATTTACTATATGGACAGCTCCAACGCCCGGTATCTGCAGCGTCTTTTCGGCGACAAGGCAGCAAAATGTCAGCCACTCCTTTCCCGTGATGTGGCCGATCCCTACTACTGCGGCGGTTTTGAAGAAACCTTCCGGGACATCGAAGAGGGCTGCCGCCTGATTTTGGAGGAATTGTAATGGATAAAGCCGAATTTTTGGGGAAATTGCAGGATTTACCCCTCTATTTCTGCGATTTTATCGACCCTGCGGCATTGGAATTTGCCGACCGCATCCGCTGGATCTGCGAAAATGAGTGCCCCATGTACGGCAAAACATGGGCCTGTCCGCCCGGCGTGGGTACGGTGGGGGAATGCAAGTGCAAATGCGCGGAATTTGACAGCTGCCTGATGATCTCCACCATCACCGAGGTTGCGGATATTACCAATATGTACGAAACCCTTGCCACCCGTCCGGCACACGAGCAGATGACCGACGCGGTGGCGGCAATGCTGGGTCGGGAGGGAGTCAAACCCTACATACTGTCCACCGAGGCCTGCGCGATCTGCGAAAAATGTGCATATCTGGAGGGAAAACCCTGCCGGTATCCGGAGAAAATGCACCCCTGCGTGGAGAGCCACGGCATCAATATTCTGCCCCTTTTGGAGGAATTGGGGTTGCCGTTCCAATTCGGGGAAAATGTGGTCACTTGGGTATCCCTGCTGTTTTTTAAGAACGGAGCTTGAGATGGAAACAAGGAAATTATTTTACGAAGACAGTCACAAGCATACCTTTTCTGCCGTGGTGACCGGCTGCGAGCAGACGGACAAGGGCTGGCAGATCTCGTTGGATGCCACCGCGTTTTATCCCGAGGGGGGCGGCGAGGCTCCGGATTTGGGCGTTTTGGGCGGCGCAAATGTGCTGGATGTGCAGGAGCGCGACGGCATCATTTACCATCTTTGCGATGCGCCCTTGGAAATCGGCGCAACGGTTACCGGAGAAATTGACTGGGCGCGGCGATTTGATATGATGCAGCAGCACACCGGTGAGCATATCATCTCCGGATTGCTCCATGAGAAATTCGGCTATATGAACACCGGCTTTCACATGGGCGCGGATGTGATGGAAGTGGATTTTGACGGCCCGGTCTCTTGGGAGGACCTGATGGAGATCGAGCGCAGGGCCAATGAGGCGGTGTGGCAAGACATTGCGCTGGAATGCTGGATTCCTGCCCCCGAGGAGCTGCCGACGGTGGCTTATCGCACCAAGCGGGCGTTGCCTTGGCCGGTGCGGATCGTCCGGGTGCCGGGGTTTGACAGCTGCGCCTGCTGCGGTATCCATGTAAAGACCACCGGAGAGGTGGGGCTGATTAAGATTCTGTCCTGTATGAGCCTCCGGGGCGGTGTGCGGTTGGGTCTCGTCTGCGGTGGGCGTGCCTATCGGCATATTGCTGCCGTTTTCGAGGAAAATCGGAAGGTTTCCCAGGCCTTTTCTGCGCCCATCTATGCCACCGGCGGGGCGGCAGTGCGGATGAATGAGGCCTTGGCAGGGGAGAAGCTGCGGGCGAATACCCTGCAAACGCGGCTGTTGGATAAAATTGCAGAAAGTTATGTAAACTGCGAAAGCGTGATTTACTTTGAAACGGGTTTATCCGGTGATGGCTTGCGGTATCTTGCGGACAAAATGGCGGATGTGTGCGGCTTTGTAGCGGTATTCTCCGGGGAAGAGGGGAATTACGGCTATTGCCTTGCCCAACGGGACGGAGATCTGCGGGAGCTGAACAAGGCAATGACTGCCGCGCTGAACGGGCGCGGCGGCGGCAAGCCCCAATTCCAGCAGGGTACAGTCCGAGCAACAAGAGCGGAAATTGAGGCGTTTTTTGGATAAAGATGAGAGGAACGGCGTTGCCGTTCCTCTTTTTTGTGTCATTGAATCAATTTTTCGGGATGGTGATGGTCAGCACGATTTCCCTGTCCGTTTCTCTGCGTTCGGAGATTGCGGAAATCCCCAATCGCTGGATCCGCTGCAGGGATTGCTGCAGATTGTTGAGAAAGGCCCGGACATTGGCACTTCCTGCTGTGCATGTCATACCGCTGCGAAGAGCATCGATATATTTTTCTGCCCGGGAGACGCTCATGTTCTGCCGGGCGATTTCTGCAATGGCCGCCAGCTTTTCCTCTTCGTCGGTCAGCTTCAGCAGTGCCCGGGCGTGGCGTTCGGTCAGGCAATATTGCCGCAACGCCTGCAGAACCTCGGTGCTGTGGCGCAGCAGACGCAGCTTGTTGGCAATGGCACTCTGACTTTTCCCAAGCTGACGGGCCGCCTGCTCCTGACTTAAATTACACAGCTCCATCATCCGGGCAATGCCCATTGCCTCCTCAATAAAATCCAAGTCCTGCCGCTGCAGGTTTTCAATCATTGCTGCCAGCGTGGAAACCTGAGAATCCATATTCATTACGATGCAGGGAATTTCCGTCAGCCCTGCCCTTTGGGCGGCCCGGAGCCGCCGTTCCCCGGCAATCAGCTCATAGCCGTTGCCCGACCGCCGGACGGAAAGCGGCTGCAAAATGCCGTGCTGCCGGATGGATTCAGCCAGTTCGTTCAGGCTTTCTTCCGAAAAAATTTTCCGCGGCTGGGCGGGGTTGGGGCGGATAGTATGGGCGTGGAGAAAAATCACCCGTCCGGTTTCCATATAGGTATTCAGCTTCAGTCCTTGCATGGCCGCGCCTCCTTTTGTGATCGGTAGTGTCATTGTAACGGGCAGAAGATGGGAAACCCCACGAAAGGGGAGAGAAAGCAAAAATTTTTCGTTGCGAAGCGTAAAAGGATGTGGTAAAATAAAAGAAAATCAATCAAAAGGAGAAAATACTATGAACTGCTTATTCTGCAAAATTATTGCCGGGGAGATTCCCTCTACCAAGGTTTACGAGGACGAGCTGGTGCTGGCGTTCCGGGACATCGCTCCGCAGGCACCCACTCACATTCTGGTGATTCCCAAGACCCACATTCCCTCTGTTGACGGCATCACCGCTGAAAACAGCGCAGTGGTTGCCCATATTTTTGAGGTCATTCCTCAGATCGCCGCCGCTGAAAAGCTCACCAATGGCTATCGGGTGGTGAGTAACTGTGGTGCCGACGCCGGTCAGACGGTACAGCATCTGCATTTCCACATTCTGGGCGGTCGGGAACTGACCTTGCAGATGGCATAATTAGAAAATTTCCGTAGGGCGGATTTCTTGCTTCCGCCGTAAAATACCGCCGCACCCTTGCCTCCCTCTGAGGAGGGAGGTGGATTTTGCGTAGCAAAAGACGGAGGGAGAGAATGTAATATTCTTTTTTCTCTCCCCCAGTCAAAAATCAGAGATTTTTGACAGCCCCCTCCGCAGAGGGGGCCAAGGGGCGTGCCCCGCCCCTATAGTAGGATGCCGGGATTTTGCACATACTTGACAAATCGGCAAAATCTGCTAGAATATATGTGAACCGCAAAACAAATCAATCTTCGGGGAGCCGGATGCATTCGGCTGAGAGAGAGCTTGGTAGCTCTGACCCGTGAACCTGATACGGCTAGTACCGTCGGAGGGAAAGATGCACATATGAGATACTGGCGTACGAAGTATCGCATTGCACCTGGACGGGTTTGCAATGCGGTATTTTTTATTTCAGGAGGTCATGAAAATGACGAACAAACATCGCTCTGTCCGTATGCTTACGGAGGGAGCCATTCTCATCGCGCTGGCGGAAATTCTCAGCCTTGTGCCTCTTTACAAGCTACCTTGGGGCGGCAGCATTGATTTTGCCATGCTGCCCATCGTGCTGTTCTGCTGCCGCTGGGGCTTCGGTCCCGGTATGCTGGTCAGCACCGCCCACGGCATTTTGCAGATGCTCTTTGAAGGGGGCATCGCAATCGGCTGGGAGAGCGTTATCGGCGACTTTTTGCTGGCCTATGCCGTGCTGGGTGTTGCCGGCCTGTTTAAAGGCAAGTTTGTAGCAGGTACGCTGGTGGCCTGCGGCGCACGCTTTCTGGTGCACTATGTGGTGGGCGCAACCATCTGGGCGGCCTATATGCCGGAAACCTTCTTCGGTATGACCATGACGACCCCTTGGTTCTATTCCGCACTGTACAACGGCGCGTATATGCTGCCGGATACGGTGATTCTGCTGGCGGTGTATTTCCTGCTGTGTAAAACACCTCTGGCGGTGTATTTCAAAGGCAGCGATTTGCAGAAACAATAATTGCAGCACTCCCGGTTCTTCAGGAACCGGGAGTTTTGCATAGGAGCAATGCTCCGCCTTACGGGGAAAATGGGGGTGGAAAAGAAAGGACTATATGCGGTTTCGCGGACGAATGTCCATCCCCGGGGAGGGGATAATCGTTTTTTAAGATTTTTTAGGCGAAAGACAGATTGACATTTGCTGTTTTAAGCGGTACAATAATATCGATACACTATGCGCCCGGTGCGCTTAATGCGTATCGGACAAATTATAAACTAGGAGGAAACTAGATTGAAGGATTGGGCATTTACAACAACCGTCGAGGAGATGGAAGCTGCTACCAATTCCCTGCTGGAAACCGCACATAAAGTCGGTGCGGATACCTGGCAGCAGCGCGTCAAGAACCAGTCTCCCCACTGTGGCTTCGGTGAAGCAGGTACCTGCTGCCGAATCTGCTCTATGGGTCCCTGCCGGATCACTCCCAAGGCACCCCGGGGCATCTGCGGCTGCGATGTTCACGGCATCGTCGCCCGTAACTATCTGATCTTTACCGCCGGCGGTGCAGCAACGCACTCCGACCACGGCCGTGAGATCATGCACACCCTGCACGAAACCAAGGAAGGCGGCAACTATCAGGTTAAGGATCCTGAGAAGCTGATCCGCATCGCCAAGGAGTGGGGCGTGGAAACCGAGGGCAAGGACATTTACGACCTGGCACACGAGATGGCTGAGGTCGGTCTGCTGGAGTACGGCAAGCCCTTCGGCAATCAGCGTTTTACCGAGCGTGCTCCCGAGCACACCCAGAAGCTGTGGAAGGATGCCGAGATTCTGCCCCGCGCCATTGACCGTGAGGTTTCTCAGTCCATGCATATGACCCATATGGGCTGCTCTTCCATGGCTGAGGCTCTGATCCGTCAGGCTCTGCGTGCAGGTCTGTCCGACGGCTGGGGCGGCTCTATGATGGGCACCGAGTTCTCCGATGTTATGTTCGGCACTCCCCGTCCCATCGACACCGAGGCAAACATCGGCGTTATGGAGAAGGACAATGTGAACATCGTGGTTCACGGTCACGATCCCTCTCTGTCTGAAATGATCGTTTACTTTGCAAACGATCCCGAGATGATCGCTTATGCAAAGAGCATGGGTGCTAAGGGCATCACCGTTTCCGGTGTTTGCTGTACTTCCAACGAAGTCGCCATGCGTCACGGTATCCCCATGGCAGGTAACTACCTGAACCAGGAAAATGTGGTACTTACCGGTGCTTGTGAAGCCATCGTGGTGGATGTGCAGTGTATCTTCCCTGCACTGGGCCCCCTGTCTAAGTGCTTCCACACCAAGTTCATCACCACCTCTCCCATTGCCCGTATTCCCGACTCTGAGTTCATTCAGTTCCACGCTGAGACCGCAGATGTCAGCGCAAAGGCAATCGTGAAGATGGCTATCGAGAACTTCCCCAACCGTAACAAGGAACTGGTCAACATCCCCAACCAGAAGCAGAAGGCTCGCGTGGGTTACTCCGTCGAGGCTATCAAGAAGGTTCTGGATGGCGTTGCCAACTCTCAGGTGGACGAGTTCGGTACTACCAAGCCTCTGATCGAGTGCGTGCACTCCGGTGTTCTGCGCGGTGCTGTGGCTATGGTCGGCTGTAATAACCCCAAGGTCCGTCCCGACACCGCCCACATCGGTCTGATGAAGAAGATGCTGGAGAATGACATCATTGTCATCACCACCGGCTGCTCCGCTCAGGCTGCTGCCAAGGCAGGTCTGATGGATCCCGAGCAGGCTAAGGAATACTGCGGCGCAGGTCTGAAGAGAGTTTGCGAGCTGGCAGGCATTCCTCCCGTACTGCACATGGGCTCCTGCGTTGATATTTCCCGTATGATGATTCTGGCTTCTGACATTGCCAAGGATTGGGGCATCAACATTTCTCAGGTTCCCGTTGTGGGCTGCGCTCCCGAATGGATGTCCGAGAAGGCTGTTTCCATCGGTAACTATGTTGTGGCTACCGGTATTGAGACCTTCCTGGGTGTGGATCCCTACTCCAAGGGCTCTACCGAGGTCACCGAGCTGCTGCAGGGCGAAAACGGCATCAACCAGTGGGTTGAGGCGAAGTTCGTTGTGGATACCGACATCGAGGCTCTGGGCGACAAGATGATCGCCTGCATCGAGGCCAAGCGCGCAGCTCTGGGTATCTAATTTAAGAATTGCGTTGTTGTGAGGCGCGGAAAAGCCGCTTTGCCTCCCTCGGAGGAGGGAGGTGGCCGGAATCTTTGATTCCGGACGGAGGGAGCGAATCTCTCCCCCAGTCAGCCTGTTCGGCTGACAGCCCCCTCCTCAGAGGGGGCCGAGATACCTTGCAACAACAGTACAAATGAGGATTTTCCAATGAAAGTAGCAATTACCGGCAAGGGCGGTGTGGGTAAGACCACATTGTCCTCCACCCTGGCAAGACTTTATGCTGACGAAGGCCGCACCGTCCTTGCGGCGGATGTGGATCCGGATGCCAATCTGGGTCTGGCGTTGGGTCTGAGTCAGGAAGAAGTGGATGCCATCATCCCCATCTCCAAAATGCGCGATCTGGCCAAGGAACGCACCGGTGCCAGCGACGATAATAAGTTCTACAAGCTCAATCCCTATGTGGCGGACATCCCTGAGAAGTTTGCCAAGACCATCAACGGCGTAAAGCTGCTGGTGATGGGTACTGTGGATCTGGGCGGCAGCGGCTGCGTGTGTCCCGAGCATGTGATGCTCAAGTCCATCCTTGCCGCAATGACCTATCGGAAGGACGATGTGGTCATTATGGATATGGAAGCAGGTCTGGAGCATCTGGGTCGGGGAACGGCGGCAAATATGGACCAGTTTATCGTGGTCATCGAGCCCGGCGCACGGAGCGTGCAGACCTACCGCAATGTTAAGCGGCTGGCCGCCGATCTGGGTGTGAAGCGGGTCCGGGTGGTTGCCAACAAGATCCGGGACGAGGGTGACGAGCAATTCATTCGCAGTCAGATCCCCGCAGAGGACCTGCTGGGCTGTATCCACTACAATCCGGAGATCATGGATGCGGACCGGAACGGAAAATCCCCTTACGATTTCAGCCCCGCGGCAATCGAAGAAATTCGTAAGATCAAGGAAATTCTTGATAAGGACGAATGAAATGTCTGACTTGGCTCTCCCTCTGGGAGAGCTGGCACGCCGCAAGGCGTGACTGAGAGGGTAAATATAGACGCCCTCTCCGTCCGGAATCAGAGATTCCGGCCACCTCCCCCAAGAGGGGGAGGCGAGAAGAATAAATAATCATCAATATAGGAGGAAATATCGTGACACTTTTTGATAGAGTTTTTGGCGGTAACGATTACAACTATACTCGTACCGTAGCCGCTATCGATGAGGCCATCGCCAAGTACGGCGAAAATGAGCCTGTTGCTTTCCCCGCGACCGCTTACAACCTGCCCTGCTATTACTCCATCACCGGCAAGAAGATCAACAATCTGGGCGAGCTGAAGGCCGCTCTGGAGAATGACATCAAGCCCATGATGACCCGCGCTCCCCGTCTGCAGGACGCTTTTGACAGCGGTGTTGCTTCCGCTCTGTGCGCAGAGTTTCTGGAAGTTCTGAAGTACATCGGCGGTGCCCAGCCCTATGCAGAGCCTGAAATGGGCTTCCTGACCGACGCTTTCGTGCGTAATCTGGGTCTGCCTCTGGTTACCGGCGATATCCCCGGCGTGGCCGTTATCATCGGCGGTGCCGACAAGCCCGAGGAGACCGTTGCTCTGGCTAAGTCCTACCAGGCACAGGGCCTGCTGGTCACTGTGACCGGCGAGGGCATCAAGCATCTGGCTGACGCCGGCATGAAGACCGGTGAAGGCGTCC
>SVLL01000055.1 GCA_015067935.1 Oscillospiraceae bacterium
GCTGCTGTCGATGATATCGCCGAAGCAGGTCACATAGCCGGCAGCCAGCGTGTGGCCGTTCAGGTCCAGAGTGGCATCTGCGAAGACGGCAACCATCTGTTCCGCAGAATCCTTCATCAGAATGACGGTCTGACCGGCTGCGCAGTCCATCATGGCCGCGCTGACGGTGGCGTAGGTTTTACCGGTGGCAGAATTCTTTGCCACATCGGTGCTTTTGTTTTCGGTCGAGGAGACCGTGCGGTCGGGGGTTGCGGAGTCTGCTGCAAGGACAGTGGCCGGGATGCAGGAGAGCATCAGAACCAATGCCAATGCAAGGCTAAGAAATCGCTTGATCGTTTTCATTTCCTCATTCCTTTCAGTATATTGCTGACTATGCCAACAAAATACAATATGATGAGTTAAATTATATATAAATAATATATAAAAATCAATAGACTTTGTGGAGAAAATTGTGCAATATATATGTATATTTCTACCAAATAACGGAAAATGACCGCGAATGGTTGTATTGACAGCTGTCGTTGACAGATGTGCACACATTGTGCTATGATTTAGGAAATATCGGGGAGGTGATTGGATGGATTTTCGGCGTCGGATTCTGGCGTGTTTTTTGCTCGTTGCCATATTCGTGTCCCTATGGGGCTGTGAGGCGGTTACGCCTGACCCGGAGGTGGGGGAGAGTGTTCCCTCTTCTTCGGCTTCTTTGCTGTCCCGGCCAAGCCGGCCTCCGGAAACGATACTGACCACCGTTCCTACTGTCCCCACCATTCCCACCGCTCCTTCTGTACCGCCTGTACCGGAGAAGGAAACACCCACTCTTTTGTCATTTTTGAAAAATGCAATGCTGCCGGTGGGACAAACCATGTATGTATGGGGCGGCGGCTGGAATGAAGAGGACACCGGAGCGGGCATCGATGCGGTGACCATCGGATTAAATCCCCAATGGGCGGCCTTTGCTGCCCAACAGGACAGCAGCTATAATTTTGAAAACCACCGTTTTCAGATTCACGATGGGCTGGATTGCTCCGGCTATGTGGGTTGGGCGGTATACAATACGCTGGAAACGGAAAACGGCCGGGAGGGCTATGTTTACAAGGCAACCAAAATGGCCCAAAGTCTGGCAGACCGGGGCTTGGGGGAATACATCCCGGCAGAGGATTTGACCGACTACCAGCCCGGAGATATTCTGAGTATGCCGGGACACATCTGGATTTGTATTGGCAGATGTGCGGACGGCAGTATCCTTTTGGTTCATTCCCGGGGAGCGGGCGTAGGCATCTACGGCACGCGTCTTCCTGACGGCAGACAGAGCGATGCCATTCGGCTGGCGCGGTCGGTGATGCAGGAGCATTTCCCCGATTGGAATGCCCGGTATCCGGCAATCACGGCGGCATATTCTTATCATCAGCTTTCATCCGCTATGCGCTGGAGCGATGATGTTCTCCGGGACACGGAAAATATCAAAAATATGACTGCGGCAGAGATTATCCAATTGCTGTTCGCATAAATGTTTTTTCGCTGTCCGCACCGGGAGAACCTTTTAATTGCAGCGGATATCACCGCAATAAGAGAAAAGATATTGTAAAATCCGCCAATATTCGCTATAATAGCCATTAACGGAACCATCCAAGGGGAGGGAATTATGAACATTATCGTTGCAGGTGCCGGCAAGACCGGTCTGACTTTGGCCCGGCAGTTGGCTACAGAGGGCCACAATATTACGCTGATCGATACGGATAATCGGGTGCTGGAATCCGCCGTAGAGCGTTATGATACCATGGCAATGTGTGGCAATGCTGCATCCAAGGCGGTGCTTATGCAGGCCGGTGTGGAGGAAGCGGAGCTGGTAATAGCTGCGACCGATGCCGATGAAGTGAATTTGCTGTGCTGTATGACCGCCCACGGCATCAATCCCAAGCTCCATACCATTGCCCGTATCCGTTCGCCCCAGTATGCGGATCAGGTGATGACTATGCCGGAGGTGTTCCCTTTGTCGCTGACGGTAAATCCGGAAAAACGGGCAGCTGTGGAAATCGAACGGCTGCTGAAATTCCCGGGTTTTTTGCAGCGTGATACCTTTGCAAAGGGTCAGGTGGCTATTGTAGAGCTGCGCATCGATCCGGAAAGCAAGCTGTGCAATGTGTCCTTGCGGGATATGGGCAGCATCATCAAGTGCCGGGTGCTGGTGTGTGCCGTCCTTCGCGGCGGTACGGCGGTGGCTCCCAGCGGTAATTTTGTTCTGCAATCGGGCGACCGCATCTTTGTCACCGCACCTACGGCAGATCTGGCCACATTGCTCAGAAGTCTGGGCATCATCACCCGTCGGGTCCGCAAGGTTCTGATCTGCGGCGGCGGACGGGTCAGCTATTATCTGGCCAAGTTGCTGGAAAGCGACAAGATCGAAGTTAAGCTGCTGGATAAGGACCATAACCGCTGCGTGGAATTGGCAGAGCTGCTGCCGGATACTACCGTGGTTTACGGCGATTGCAGTATTCAGCATATTCTGGACGATCAGGGCTTGCAGACGGTGGATGCTATGTGCAGTTTGACGGGTATGGACGATACCAATATGCTGATTTCCATGTACGCCCAAAGTACCGGTGTAAGTCAGGTGATCACCAAGCTCAGCCGGGGCAAAAACGCACTGGCAGGCTCGCTGGATCTGGGCAGTGTGATTTGTCCCAAGGAGCTGTGCAGTAATGACATTGTCCGTTATGTCCGTGCAATGCAGAATCAGACCGGTGCAGCCATTTCTGTTCACAGTATTGCCGATGGGCAGGCGGAAGCGGTGGAATTTTTGGTAGACAGCTCTGCGAAATATCGGGATACCCCCCTGAAGCAGCTGAAGCTGAAGAATAATGTGTTGATCGCCAGCATTACCCACGGCACCCAGACCCACATTCCGAACGGTGAAAGTATGTTTACCGAGGGAGATACGGTGGTCGTGGTCACCAGCGGACGGGGCATTTTGAAGCAGATCAACGATATTTTTGCCTGATAAATCGTCCGCAGAATTGCGGACAATGGGAGCTTGCTATGAACTTTAAGATGATGGGGCGGTTTATTGCCCAGATCATAACAATCGAAGCGGTGTTTATGCTGCCGGCACTGGGTATCAGCCTGTTTGGCGGTGAAGAAAATGCAGCCATCGGATTCGGCTATAGCATCGCCATCATTCTGCTGCTTGCGGCGGTGCTGTATGCGTTGTGCCGCAAAGCAGGTCAGATTTTCGGCGCGCGGGAAGGTCTGGTATGCGTGGCACTGGGCTGGGTCTGCCTCAGTATTTTGGGCAGCCTGCCCTTTGTGATTTCCGGAGAGATCCCGGATTTTGTGGATGCGTTGTTTGAAACCACCTCGGGCTTTACCACCACCGGTGCGTCCATCCTGCGGGATGTGGAGGCTCTGCCTGACGGCCTTTTGTATTGGCGCAGCTTCAGCCATTGGCTGGGCGGTATGGGCGTGCTGGTGTTTTTGCTGGCCATTGCTCCTGCAGGCGGTGATGAAAAGGGCTTTACCATGCATCTGCTCCGGGCGGAAAGCCCCGGACCGGAAGTGGGAAAGCTGGTGCCGAAAATGCGGCAGACAGCACTGATTCTCTATGTGATCTATGTGGTGCTGACAATTTTGAATGTGATCTTCCTGCTGTGCGGCGGAATGAGCTTTCTGGAAGCACTTTGTACTGCCTTCGGCACTGCCGGTACCGGTGGCTTCGGAATCAAAAACGATTCCATAGCTTCCTATAGTCCTTATATCCAGTGGGTCACCACGGTGTTTATGTTCATTTTCGGTATCAACTTCAGCTGTTTTTATTTGCTGCTGATGCGAAGATTCCGGGCAGTGTTCCGGGATGAGGAGCTGCGGCTGTATATCGGTCTTGCGGTTGGCTGCGTGGTGCTGATTACCCTGAATATTCTTCACGGTATGGATGGTGCTTACGAAACGCTGGAGGAAACCGTTCGTCACGCGGCGTTTCAGGTCAGCTCCATTATGACCACTACCGGATTCTGCACAACGGATTTTGATTTGTGGCCGGCCTTCAGCAAAGGACTTTTGATGATGCTGATGGTGGTCGGTGCCTGCGCCGGCTCCACCGGCGGCGGTATGAAATGTGCCCGTGTGCTGCTGCTTTTCAAGAATCTGCGTCGGAATATCCGGCAGGTCCTGAATCCCCGAACCGTGCAGGTGATCCGAAACAACGGCAAGGTAGTGGATGAAAAAGTAATTGCCAATACCACGGCATATCTGGCAGCTTATGTGGTTATCATCGTGGTCAGTTATTTGGCAATTTCCCTTGACGGTTTCTCCATCGGCACAAATCTTTCTGCGGTGCTGGCCTGCTTTAATAATATCGGCCCGGGTATGGAGGCCGTCGGTCCCACCTGCAATTTTGCCGATTACAGCGTTTGGAGTAAGTTGGTATTGTCCCTTTGTATGCTTGCCGGACGCCTAGAGATTTTCCCCATTCTTGCCCTTTTTTCCCGCAGCACTTGGAAAAGAAGATAAAAAACGCCACCCTCGGGTGGCGTTTTTTATGTTTATTGGCGGCACCATTGGGACGGAGCAACCCCCATATGGTGGTGAAAGAGACGGGAAAAGTACAACGGGTCATAGTAGCCGGAACGGAAGGCTGCCTCGGAAACACTGACGCCTTCGTAACGCAGCAGGTGTGCGGCGTGCTCCAGGCGAAGCTTGGTCAGATACTCGTGGGGAGCCATACCGTGTTCTTGCCGGAAAAGACGCCGCAGATAGTCCGGATTGAGGGGAATATCCTCCTGCAGCTCCAGCATCCTGAGTGCAGGATCCGTGAATCGGGCGATAATCCGCAGACGTAGCATTTGTACATATTTATTGCCCTCTGTACCGGAAAGAGCCGGCTGCAGCAGACCGGTCACGGCCCGCATCAGATCCTGACAGACAGGCCCTGCGTTGGATTCTCGCCAGGTTAGAACCAAAATGCGCAGAAGCTGTGAAATCCGCCCTGTGGGATCGTCCTCCAAAACATAGACCGCCGGGGGCAAATCCCAACCGGAAATACCCAAATAATAATCCTCAAAACCGCCTTCTGCTGATTTTGCGTGCTCATACTTCGGCGGGCAAAGAATGATACTTCCCGGTGCGAAGGGGTAGGGCATGCCATTGATCAGCATCGTTCCGTGACCGGTATGATTGTAAATCAACTCCCAATCCTTGTGGCTGTGGGGGGGATTGTAGGTTAAAACTGCACCGCTGTCTCCTGCATATGTCAATTCCATAGAATCCTCCAATGTCTGTTTTCTCCATATGTATTACTGAAATATTATAACACAGTTTCTGCCATTTGTGCAATACTGTATTTACAATCCGAAATAATTCAATGACATTGGGAGGCATTATTATGAGATTTAAGCGTGCTTTTTTGGCTGAGCCCGGCAGGTTTATCATTCAGGAAGTGGAAGAAGTCCCTGCCGAAAATGGGGTGCAGATCAAGGTTGCATCCTGCGGTCTGTGCAACTGGGAGCTGAACCACTGGAAGGGTTACATCACCGATGGCGGTTATCCTATGCCTTTGGGCCATGAGTCTGCCGGTGTGGTGACTGCTGTAGGCAGCAAGGTTACCCGGTTTAAGGTTGGTGACAAGGTCAGTGCTCTGTACGGTCCCGGTGCATTTGCCGAATATCTGACCTGCGATGAGGGCGTTGTGGTCAAGCTGGCAGATCATGTGGACCCCAAGTATGTTCTGGGCGAGCCGCTGAAGTGCATTATTACCGTTTTGGAGGCCGTTGCCCCCAAAGCCGGCGATTACGGTGTTGTGATGGGCTGCGGTCCTATGGGACAGTGGGTCATTCAGGGCCTTGCCGGTAACCTGCTGGCCGGACTGATCGCCGTGGACATTGACGACGGTAAGCTGGAGGTGGCCAAGAAGTTCGGTGCTACCTATACTATCAACTCCAAAACCGAAAATGTTCAGGAGCGCATCCGGGAAATCACAGGCGGTCATATGGCTGACTTCGTGGTGGAAGGCACCGGCATTCCCGCTTTGCTGGATGGCTGTGTGGATTGGCTGCGCATCGGACGCGGCAGACTGATCGTGATGAGTGCCTATGAAGTCGGTCCTTCCAGCTTTGACTTCCGCAAGGTGGTCGAAAAGAGCGTGGATATGTTTGTTCCCCATCCCGGCCACTGCCTGAATCCTATGGACGATATGCGCCGTGCCATTGAGCTGGTGAACAAGGGCACCTTCTGCGTAGACCAGCTGGTCAGCCACGAGTTTAAGCTATCCGATATTCAGACGGCCTTTGAGAATTTGGAACACAAGCCCAAGGGCTTCCTGAAGGGCATTGTTGTGCCGGATTGAGAGGTACATTATGAAACAGACAACCATTGCGACCATTGGCTGCGGTGTCATCAGCCAGGTTTATCTGCAAAATCTGAATTCGATGTTTTCCAATATCAAAGTGAAGTGCTGCTGTGACCTGCGTGCGGAAAGCGCGCAGAAGCGCGCAGAGCAGTTCGGAATCGGTGTCGCTACGATGGACGAAATCTTGGCAGATCCGGAAATCGATATGGTAGTCGTTCTGACGCCTCCTTCCACCCATTTTGGCATCATTAAGCAGGCACTGCAGGCAGGTAAGCATGTGTACACCGAAAAGGTCCTGTCCCTTTCGGCGGCAGAAGCCAAGGAACTGTGTGATCTGGCAGACGCGAAGGGCCTGTATCTGGGCAGTGCACCCGATACCTTTATGGGCGCAGCTTGGCAAAAGTGCAGCCAGATTGTGAAGGAAGGCACTTTGGGCAACATCACCGGCTTTGATGTGTATGTGAACCGGAATATGGACTATATTGCCTGTGCGTATCCCATCGTTCGTTTGCCCGGCGGCGGTGTACTATATGATTTCGGCGTATACCATCTGACGGTGCTGACCTATCTGCTTGGTCGTGTGAAAGAGGTTTGTGCCGTTGTTGAAAATAATAAGCCCATACGCATTGGTACTGTGGAGGGAACACCGGACTTCGGAAAGGAATTTGCTTTCAACAATGAAGCGCAGGTCACTGCTATTTTGCGCCTCGAAAGCGGCGCAATCGGCACCTTTACCATCAATGGCGAGACAGTGGATGACGACGGAGAGCTGCTGCAATTCCGTTTCTACGGTGAAAAGGGTGTTATGGCATTACCAAATCCCAATTTCTTTGGCGGCCCCGTCCGGGTCACCAATGCGGACCTGCAGTGGGAGGAAGTGCCCAATGAACTGCCGTACAGCGAAAACAGCCGGGGCATCGGTCCTTCCGAAATGGCGCAGGCAATGGCAGAGGGACGCACCAATATGGCCAACAAAGAGCGGGCCCTGCATGTGCTGGCCATTATGGAAGCTATGATAGAAAGTACCGAAAAGCGTTGCTTCGTCCCCGTAAAATATTGATTCTCTCAAAGAATGCTTAAAGTAAAAGCCTTGCGATCGTGAGACCGCAAGGCTTTTATTGCATATCCGGCAGTTTGTGCAAAAATACCCATTGTCGAAAAAGCGCATTATTTCTGTTTTTTGGTTGATATTAAGAGAAAAAGGGTGTATAATGCAAACACATAGATTGGAGGGAAGCGTATGGCTCGCAGAAACAACAAATCCAAATCCCATAGTACGGGGTTCATCCTCGGAATCATTTTTCTGTGCGCTGCCTTGATTGTAGGCGCAGTGGCATTGATAATGTTCCTTAATGGGGAAGGGCAGAATCCGCCCCCGTTAGCTCCGTCTACCGCGCCTTCTGGTGCACCTTCGAAACCCACGGAGCCCACAAAACCCACCACTCCCACCACTCCGTCCTCCGGACCCGGCGTGGATCAGGTGACGGATGAAGAGGTAGAGGCTTTGGTTGCCAAGGCGGATTTTATCGCGGCAGGGTATGACTACCAAAAGGCCATCGCGCTGCTGAAAAGCGCGCCTTATTATAACGAAAAGCCCATTTTGGCAGAAAAAGTGGCTGCCTATACGCAGGCAGACAGTGAACTGGTGGTATTCAAAAACAATGGCAACATCCGTCATGTTTTCTTCCATTCCCTTGTGGCGGATACGGACCGGGCCTTTGACGGTGACTTTGATTCCTTTAACTACAATTTGTATATGACCACCATCTCGGAGTTCAACGCCATTCTGGAGCAGATGTATGCCCGTGGCTATGTGCTGATTTCTCCTTATGATATGGTCGGAGAAGTGACGGACGAAACCGGCACCCACTTTGCCTACAAGGAAATCCGTCTGCCCGAGGGGAAGATTCCCTTCCTGATGAGTCAGGATGACTTGAATTACTATGCTTATATGGTCAGCACCGACGACGGACACAACAAAGTCCCCGAGTTTGTGAACGAAAGAAACGACGGCTTTGCCCATAAGATCGTCATTGGTGAGGACGGCTATCCCACCTGCGAATATATGCAAAAGGATGGCACCATCGTCACCGGTGATTACGATCTGGTGCCTTTGCTGGAGAGATTTATTCAGGCGCATCCGGACTTCTCCTACCACGGAGCCAGAGCAATGCTGGGCGTCACCGGCTATGAAGGCGTATTCGGTTATCGCACCAACCCCAATTACCGGACCGCAATGGGCGATGAAGCCTTTGAAAAGGAAGTTGCAGATGCCAAGGCCGTTGCCCAATGCCTGAAGGACCACGGCTGGCTCGTTGTCAGCCATTCCTACGGTCACCCGGCTTACGGTGAAATCAGTGCGGAGCGTGTGGAACGGGATTCCACAAAGTGGGAGGAGACCGTTCAGCCCATCGTAGGCGAGACGGACATTCTGATCTTCCCCTACGGCTCGGATATTCACAATTGGCGTCCCATCCCGGCGGACAACGAGAAGTTCGTCACGCTGTATGAGGATGGCTACCGTTATTTCTTCAATGTGGACAGCAATGTCTGGAATCAGGTGGGAGAAAACCACTTCCGAGGCGGCCGTCTGAATCTGGATGGCTATGTGCTGTACCACAAGCCGTGGCTGGTGGAGGAATTTTTTGATGTGGAAACGGTGTTCGACAAGGCCCGCCCCACCCCGGTCCCGACCCTTTAATCGGATAGCAAATACGCTCCCTCTGGGAACCCGGAGGTCGCTGCAAATCTGCTGCATAACCCCAAAAAACACCACCCTTTCGGGTGGTGTTTTCTTTGGCTGCGGAAGGCACACACGAACCTACGCCCTGTTGCGGTGCTCTATATTTTCAGCGGCGGTCAAAGCCGCCTTGAAAATATAGACCGCGGCCACTCGCTTGCCTTCTTCCTCCCGCCACCGGCGGCAGTCGGCTCGCTCCCCTCCGGGTTATGAGGAAACGCGCTAATAGTATTTCGGTTCAATAAGTTCTGTATTTATGTATAAATTCAGGGTGTCGCTCACTTTTAAGGTTCATTTTGTTGGTTAAATTCTTGCCAAACACCAACATCGGCGTCGTTTATTGGTGTCATTTTTGCAAAGAATTCTAATTGACCTCTACGATTATTGCCAAGCCTCTATAATTTCATAATATTAAAAGTGGCGACATTCCAGCCGCCACTTTTAATATTATCCGCGATGTAAAATCACCGGAAAACCTCCGCAACCACGAATGCAAGAAAAATACCCCACACCCGCTCTTCCGCCAGCACAGTAACCAGAGCCAGTAACATTGCGCATCACCGTACCACACTTAGGACAAACAGGGTGGAATCTAACACGTGCCCCATCATCTGTCGCAATCATTGCATTTTCCGCAAAGCAAGGTTTGACTGTCATAAATATTCCTCCAAATTTTTAGTTTTTCTTCAATGTAGCATCACTTTGGAACTGCTCATTTTTGATATTTTGTACAATTAAGAAAGTTAGCTCCTGCTCCCAATTCCCTCATAAAGTTTCTCCATATAGTGCCTATAGACACTTGCTATCTCCTCAATGCTAGCCTCCTCAACACCATCTGCCGGATCCTCGCACATTGCAGTGTAAGCAAAATAGCACATAGCATCCACATATTCCTCTTTATCCAGTATTTTACCCAGCTCGCTCGAGCGCACCATCTGAAGCGGAGCATCATAAAGATCTTGTGCCCATTTTTTTCTTACCGTATCTACAGCAAAAGGATCTCTATCCGTATAAGCTTGCAATTCATCACAACGTTCAATAAGATCGGCAAACACATCCGGTGTCATTGTTTGGTAATCACCTTGCACCGATCTATTATACTGATAATTAAATGCGTGTCCGGCAAAACCATACAAATCTTTGACGAACGGCTCCATATCCGAATAATGGAAACCTATATAATGGCTCAGGACACCTTGGGGGACATGGCGGATAACCTCAAGAATAAAAAAAACGGCTGCAACAGTCCTGGCAATTGTATGTTCCTCGCCAAAAGCGCGAGCAAACAATGCTTTTTTCATCACAAGATAGACTTCTACTTTTGTAAGGGGTGCTTCGATTTTTGCAAAGAAGTGTTCAACGCCTTTTCGAAAATTACTTGTTGTTGCACCGCTTTTCTCAAGGACAGCAAAAATATAATCCAGTTCATCCTCCAACTTAATGGATTCCCCAAAAGCCTCTTTTTCCTGTTGTTCCTTGATGGCGGGGTCGAATGCCTGTACCACCTTGCAGACCCTTGCCGAGTCCCCCGACAAGCCCCATCTGGTGCTGGAGTCCGCCGGACAGCTGATTCCCCATTTGAAGACGATGTAATTATACCGCAGGGGCGATTCACGAATCGCCCGTCATCGTGCCCTTCCCCTTTGATGGTGTTGCATAGCGCAGCGGTCAAACAGACAAAGCACATCTGCCAACGGCAGATGTGCTTTGTTTTTTCTTTTTACTTGATCTCGACGATCTTGCCATCAAGCTGATTTTTCAGCGCAGAAGAGATGTTAAAATATCACCTCTGCCAACGGTAAAAAGCCGGGCATCTTGTGTAATATTCAGGTTTTTTTTGTAATAGCCGAGAATCTGGAGTCTCTCATTGCGCAATGTCTTGTCACCGTTGGGCGCAATATCCACATATCCGATGATTCGAAATCTGGCATCTTTCAAAGGAATTCTTTCCATATTTATCTCCTACAATCAGTCACATTCATTATATTTCGTCTTAAAATATTCTTTGAATTTTTCATTTGTTGTAAGTTCTGCACATTTCTTGCAAAATCCCTTCAATTTTCTAACTGTACCAAACTCATTAAAGTATGTATCTTTTGAGAAAATCCAAGGATTTTGCGCGATTACATCGGTGCTTGTACTGTATGCGCCAAGTAGAATCAAAACAGTACTCCACAAATCGTACTTATCATTCCATGAGCCTTGCGTATCGTCTTGCAGCTCAAAGCAAGCAAAATTAGCGACAAAATTTAATACAGGGTTTTTCTCTAAAGAAACAATTTCCTCCGGTGAAAAAACGAGCGGCAATGGTTGCGGATCTCCATCGTCGTCGATATAAAAGGGCTTAGCTTGCGCAGATAAAATATCAACTAATAACTCCGTTGTGCCTACGTACTCTAATGCTTGAGCAGTAATTTGGTCAACCAAATTTCTGAAATAGGCGGAAGGGAGCTTTTTGTCCTTGTGGAATACGGAAATATAAGCGGCTAATTTATGATCAGAGTATTCTGATCTTTTATGCTCTTGTTTAATTGTTTCTTCAAGAGTGTAATTTGACGCAGTAATATATTCATGAAATGTTTTTATGCCATCTTCAGAACTGAACCATTCTAAACTTTTACCTTTAGGATTAAATCGAATTGCCTCTTCCTGTTTTCTCCGTGCTTCTTCCTGCTTTCTCCGCTCTTCTTCCTTTTTTTTCTTGAATTTATCAAACAATCCCATAAAATTCTCTCCTTCTTTTTTAATTTTTCTATGTAATGTGGTATTACATAATATTAGTGGCAAGGTCAAACGCATATGTGCAATTGTCCGCGCCTTAAGTCCATTATAAGTAGCCTTGGAGGAAAAGTCCTATGCTGATAGCATAGTTGAAATTATTTTTCTGCCGTGATATACTGAAAGAAAAGCAGAACGAGGGGATATTATGGGGAAAGATACATCTGAAATTGTCAAAGAGCTGGGCCTTTGCTCGGATTTTCATACATTTTACAAGGAAAACCAGGAGCATATGCTTTCCGCCAGCCTTGCGCAGCTGCTGGATGATCTGCTGAAACAGAAGAAAATGAAAAAATCTCAGGTCATCAAGGATGCGGAGCTGTCTGAGGTTTACGGCTATCAAATTTTTTCAGGTGTCCGTATCCCGGAGCGAAAAAAGCTGCTGTGTCTGGCGGTGAGTATGCACCTGAACATAGAGGAGGCCCAAATTCTTCTCAAATGCGCCGGGTATTCCCAACTCTATGTAAAACTGCCCTTCGACAGCGTGGTGCTCTACGGCCTCTGCAAGGGGATGTCTGTAGTGGAAATTAATGAACTGTTATATCAATACGATTTGGAGACTTTGGGATGAAAAAATGTCCGTTTTGTAACGCGGAAATTGAAGAAAATGCCCGATTTTGTCTGTACTGCATGCGCTCTCTTACAGAAAAAGAGCAGATTTTTCTTCATAAAAAGAAAAAGCCGCAATGGTCATTGATCATTGTGGCTATTGTTGCGTTGACGATGATCGCGGTACTCTTATTATCGAAAATGTTGAATTCCTCCGTTGAAGATCCGGTGCTTTCCTCGGTGCCATCAGAAAGTACAACGAATTCCACAGGGTCCAGCACACAGCTTCATATCCATAGCTATTCCGTGGAGAATACAGCCATCGAATATCTGAAAGCGGAGGCTACTTGTACCGCTCCTGCTGTCTACTATTACTCCTGCTCCTGCGGTGAAAGGGGCAGTGAGGTGTTTTCTTACGGGGAGTTAAAAAACCACACCATTATAACAGACAGAGGGTATCCGGCAAGTTGTGTCAGCACAGGTTTGACCGACGGCAAGTATTGCGTCACCTGCAATGCCATTCTGGTGCCACAGGTCGTTATAAAAGCCAAAGGTCATACTGAGGTCATTGATCCGGCCATCCCCGCCACCTGCACTACCAGCGGCTTGACTGAAGGTAAGCATTGCGCCACTTGTAACACCGTTTTTGTGGCGCAGGTTATTGTGGGTGCCAAAGGCCACACCTACAATCAGCGGAATATAGCTGACAAATATCTTCTGAGTGTGGCCGATTGTACATCTTCTGCCGTTTACTATTATTCCTGCACTTGTGGTGCAATCAGCAGCAAAACTTTCTCCTATGGAGATCCATTGGAGCATACCATCGTAGCAGACCTTGGTTATGAGCCAACCTGCAGTGCAACCGGTTTAACGGATGGAAC
>SVLL01000056.1 GCA_015067935.1 Oscillospiraceae bacterium
TACCGGCCAGAACTGTGGATTCCACATAGGCATCAAAGCCGGAAACCTTACATCCCAGCTGGACAAAGCGTGCCGCTACGCCCCGAATCAGTGCAGGGGTAGAATTGATCTCCTCCGGCACCGGGGTCAGCATCTCCAGAGAAACCTCGCACATAGGATAGCCCTTGGATTGTACCCGGATACGGTTGGTGCCGTTGCACCGCACCGCCGCTTGGGTGTCCAGATTCACCGCGCCGGCTAACACACGGCCACGCTGGTGATCCGTATGATTGCCGCCGATCTCCGTTCGACCGGGGGCAGAAAAATAGCGTTCCGGCTTTGCTCCGAATGCTGCTTCAAAGCCGGCATCCAACGCAGCCTTCTGTTCCAAAGTAATTCTCAATTCAGACATTTTCATTTCTCCTTGCTTTTTAAGCGATTATACATCATCTTTGGGAGAATTGGAAGAGGCCTGCCGCTGTTTGCAGGCATATTCGTAAGCCATTTTGTAATCTCCCAGATTTCGGTAGCATTCTTCCAATCTTTGATAGCAATGCTCCGGGTAGTATTCTGCCGCCAGCGCGAAATCGCCCATCCTGAAGGCTGCTTCTGCCCGGAGATGCCGCCAAGCTGCACATTCCTTCTCCTCGCAGGCCTCCAGAAGTGCCCGGCATCGCACCCCATCACCTGCCTGAAGGGCGGCCTTTGCTCGCAGACGCAGAGAAAGATCCTCGGAGGGCAGCTCCACCGGCTCCCGGCTCACCTGCGCCAGCAGAAGCAGACGCCTTCTTTCCGTTTCCTTGGTCAGATAGCAGCTTTTTTGCCGGGCTGCCTGCTCCAGCAATTCCAGCGCATAGCCCGGGCGGTCCATTTCCTCCTCGGCCCGTCCCAACAGCACAAGGGTTTTCAGCAAGCCCCATTCCTCATCAAAGAACCCATCGGGTGCGCGATATTCCTGCAATGCGGCATCTGCCTCGATCAGCTTGCCCTGTGTAAAAAGATTCCGGGCTTTTTCCATACATACCGCATTAGGCGACGATATTTCTCCGTCCAAAAAATAGGCAACCGGGCGATTCAGCCGGGCGGCCAGATAGACCAGTGTATCCATGGACGGACGGGCCGTACCGTTTTCAATCTGAGAGAGCATATTTCGGGTAATAACATCACCGCAAAGCTGCCGCTGAGATAATCCCATTTCCAGCCGAGCCTGCCGCAGGCGCATTCCGATATCCATATTCTCCCTCCCGGTAATTTTTATTTACCCCTATTGTAGCACAGTTTCTTCCAAAAAGCTACCGCAAAAATTTTGATTGCTATTTTCCGGATTTTGGTATACCATAGAGGAAATACCGAAAAGGAGATGCCCTATGCTTTTATCCCCTTCTCAATATCGCGCAAACGCAAAGGAAAGCCTATCAAAGGCAGAAAAGCCCGGTCGGATGATTCTGCTGCACACCGGCGTGGCAACGCTGCTTTCTTTCTTGCTGACCTTGGCGGACCATTTTTTAGACCTGCAAATCGCCACCACCGGCGGTCTGGGCGGTTTGGGTACCCGTGCCATTCTCAGCACGACGCAATATCTTCTGCGGCTGCTGCCTATGGTTTTGCTGCCCTTCTGGCAAATAGGGTATACCTATTACGCCCTTCGGGTCGCCCGTGGTCAGGAAACAGGACGCAGGGATCTTCTGGAAGGCTTTCGTCGATTCGGTCCCGTTCTGCGCTTGCAGCTGTTGACAGCCATGCTGTTTATCGGCTTGGCACTTGCCTGTTCCTACCTTGCCAGCTTCATATTTATGGTCACCCCTTGGTCCACGCCTCTCATCATCGAAATGGAAAAGCTAAAGCTTCAGGAGCTCAGTGATGCAGCCCTTGCAGAAGCAATGATGGCGATGCTGCAGGATTCAGCCATTCCCCTGATGATCATTTTCGGCATTTGCCTGTTGATCAGCGGCCTGTTTCTGTTCTACCGCATCCGTCTGGCAGAGTTTTGGCTGATGGACCATCCCGGACACGGAGCACTGGCCGCCCTATTAAGCAGCCGCAAGCTGATGCACGGGTCTTGGAAGGGAATGCTGAAAATTGATCTGAGCTTTTGGTGGTTCTTTCTCTTGGAGCTGGTGGTAAGTGCACTGGGGATGGGCGATACGATTCTGAACTCTCTGGGCGTTTCTATGAGCACCGATGCTTTTGTAACCTATCTGATCTTCTTCTGCCTGTATCTTTGGGCACAGCTGATGCTCTACTGGTGGAAGAAAAACGAGGTCTCCGTTACCTACGCCCACGCTTACCTGACCCTCTGCCCCGATGAAACAACCGAAGATGCCGTAAAAATGTAATTAAAAAATCTCCGATGCAGCTGCATCGGAGATTTTTATTATCTTGATTAGCCCTTGGTGATCTTGGTGATGTGGGTGTTGATGCCATCGCCGGACTCGCCGTCTTCATCAGCATCGTACCAGTACACGAAGCCATAGACATTGACAACATCGCCAACCTTCAGGTCCTCATCGACGAACATCTTGTACAGGTCGGTCTCGGGGTCAGTCAGGTAACGCTCCACGCAGAAGCTGTAAGTGCTCTCTCCCAGAGTGAAATCCACATAGATGTCATCGCCGGGTTCGCCATTGCGATACTCGATCTTAGCAATGGTCAGGCCCTGGAATGCGGCGTATACGCCGGCTTCCTTAACCAGATCCTGAGTGCCCAGCTTGTCGGTCAGGATGGATGCGGGAGCCTCATAAGTATCGCCATCCTCAACGATGGTCAGGGTAGCACCGGAAGCGATCTCGGGCATACCCTTGTAGTAGGTCTTGTAACCCTCGATAATGATCTTGGTGCCGGGAACCAGCTTGGCAGCATCTTCCTCGGAGCAGGTCACTTCATATGCGAAGTAGCCGCCGAAATGCTTGTCCTGAGCATAGATGGTGATCTTGTTGTCCCACCAGGACTGGGTAGCCTGAACATAGCACTCGACCTTAACAGCCTCATCAGCTTCTGCAGCCATATACTGCGCATGGGTCATGACACTGGGCTCGTTATTGGGAGTGCTGGGCTTGGAGGATGCGGGAACATCGGTCTGGGTCTGGGTGCAGGCTGCAATGCTGAACATCATCACGGCAACCAGCAGAATTGCAAACAGTTTTTTCATGATTTTTACTCCTTTTCAAAGGTGTTGTGAATTTGCAAGGCTCATTATACTACAAATTTTAAAAAAATCAATCATTATGAGAATATTTTTACTTTTTTCGTCGGATTTTTCCTGCAACTGCGCCCGCTAAGAGCAAAATCCACACCGCAGCAAGGGAAACCAGCAGCCAAACGGCGGTTTCCGGTAAGGGACCGTCGGTACTTTTCACCTGATCCAGCCGGTAGAGCATTGTGGTCTCGTGGAACAGATTGTCCATATAGGCCTCGTCCACCACCTCTTTCCGGCGGACAGAAAGCACAGTGCTGCTGATCAGCTGCCCGGCTGCGTCACGCAGCGATGCCGAACCGTTAAACACCGGTGTGACAAAGGTATTCTCCGTATTTTCCTGCAGCAGTTGGGCGGATTCCAGCTTTGCCCAGTAGTACAGGTCGTTGTCCTCGCCCTTGCGGCTGACATAATCCAGATATTCTTCACTTTGCTGGGCCTTTTTCGTCACGGGCAGATAGCCTTCCGTCTGGGAATAATTTACCTGCACCTTGTTAGTCAGCAGGAATTGGGCAAACAGCCAGCTTGCCAGCACCTCCTGCGGATCTTCCTGATTAAAAATGCACACAGAAGGGCCCTGAGAGATCATCTGCGGATGCTCCGGGTCAAACTGGGGTACCATCATCACTTCCATCTCAAAATCCACCACCCGGTCCTCACCGATGTCCAGCAGCGGTGCATCCGGCCCCATCCAAGTGGCACCGGCGGTGGAATCAATGGCGAAAATGCACTGACCGGCATTGAGCTTATCCGCCGGGTAGCTATCGATCTTGAAGATGGAAAAGGACTTCTTCTGCACATGCTCCGCTACCTCAAAAAGAATATCCTTGGTGGTATCGTTGAACAGCTGAATACTGCCGCCGGCGGTGGAATAGGGTGCATCCAGCTGCTTGAGCATCTGGATCATCATATTGTCCGTGGACTTGTACATAAAGGGGATCAGCACCTTTTGCCCGTTCACTGCGAACTTGCCGTCGGCATTTTTCGCCATTGCCGCATCGGCAACCTCCCACACAAAGTCCCAAGTCAGCACTTCGGGCAGCGTAAAGCCCAGCTTCTCCACATAGGTCTTGTTCACATAGCAGGCCTCTGTGGAGCGCATATAGGGAATGGCGTAGTATTTGCCGTCCAGCATACATTCCTGCAGAAACTGGGGCACCATTTCTTCCCTGGTCGGACCGTCATAGCGCAGCTCGCTGCCGCCAAAGCCGTATTTTTCATCGGCAAACAGTTCATCCAGCGGCACCACACAGTTGTTGCCCGTCATATAGGTAGCCACATGGTCCGGATAGGTGATGCACACATTGGGAGGCGTGTTGGCACCTAAATTCTTCAGCATATCGTCATAGAGCCGTCCGTAATCGGTGTACAGCCGCATGGTGACGGAAACATTGGGGTACAGAGCCTCAAAATCCGCAATAGCCTGCTCATAGACCTCTTTCTGCCGGATGTTGCTCTCATTCTTTGCCCAAAAGACCAACTCGTGCTTTTGGGAGGTATCAAACTCCTCCGGCACCTGAAATTCATTTCGCTCATAAGCACCGTGGCAGCCGGTAAATACACCTAAAATCAGACAGAGGCACATTGTGATTGCAAAAAACTTTCTCATCCCTTGGTACCTCCCTGCGCGACACCGGCCATAATCTTCTTCCGGAACACCAAAAACAGCGCGATCAACGGCAGCGAGATGACCACAACAGCCGCCATCATTGCCGGGATATTTTCCCGTCCGAAGCCGCTTTCCCGGATGGACTGGATGGCATTGGACACCAGATAGTAATCCGGATCATCGGTAATCAGCCGGGGCCATACATAGCTGTTCCAGCACTCAATGGCCTTCAGCACCGTAATGGTCACCAGCGTGGGACGGCAAATGGGCACCATCACCCGCAGCAGATACTTCAGGTCGGAAGTGCCATCCACCTTTGCCGCCCAGTACAGCTCATCCGGCACTTGGGAGAAATTCTCCTTCAGCAGGTAGATGTAAAACACCGAGGTCACTGACGGCAGGATCAAGCCCGCAAAGGTATCCCTCCAGTTCAGTTGGGTAACGGTGAGGAAATTGGTAATAATTACCAGCTCATTTGGGATCATCATCATTGCCAGAAACACCGTAAAGGCCAGATCTCTGCCCTTAAAGCTCATACGGGAGAAACCAAAAGCCGCCAGCACTGTCACGATCAGCATAATTGCGGTGGTCGCCACGGTAAAAATTAGGGTGTTCAGCAGATACTTTGCCAACGGCACAGCCGTAAAGGCCGTGGCGTAGTTTTCAAAAGTGGGATGCAGGGTGATAAACTGGGGAACGGTTTCGCTGCTGTACTGGCTGTAGCTTTTCACAGAGGACAGAAGCATCCAATAGAATGGGAACAGTACAATCAGTGCCCAGATACCCAGCAGGACATAAATCACGCCCCTGCCGATGCGCTTGCTGATTTCTGCCCGTTTTTCAAGGGTTTGGTAGTCAGTTTTCATAGCCCTACCCCCTTAATAATGGACATGCTTACGGCTGACCAGCAAATTGATTGCCGTAATGGTCAGCACAATGGCAAAGAGAATAATCGCCGCCGCAGAGGCGTAGGACGGATAACCGCCGCTGGCACCGTAGAGCATATCGTACACATAGCCCACGATGGTATTCATTCCCGCCACATTCAAATCTGTACCGAAGAGCGCGACCGCATCGCTGTAGGCCTTGAACGCACCGATAAAGCCGGTGACCACCAGATAAAACACCGAAGGGGAGATCATCGGAAGGGTGATACGGGTGAAGCGACGCAGACTGTTGGCACCGTCCACCTTTGCAGCATTGTAATAGGTGTCCCCCACAGAGGCCAATGCACCGGTGAGTACCAGAATTTTGAAGGGCAGCACCACCCAGATGGTGTAGAAACACAGCACCAGCATTTTTGCCCAGTAAGGACCGGTGATAAAATCCACCGATTCACCACCAAAGAAATTGATGAGCATATTGACCATACCGTCGGTATAGGCGGTCTTCTCAAAGAGAATCATAAATACCAGACCGACAGCCAGCGTATTGGTCACATAGGGCAGGAAGAAGATGGTCTGAAACAGTTCCCGGAGCTTGCTGATGGAGCTCAGCCCCAAGGAGATCAGCAGAGCCAGACCCGTAGACAGCGGCACCGTAATAATCACCAGTAGGAAGGTGTTTTGCACCGCCTGCAGGAAATAGGGATCGTGGAGCACATACAGATAGTTGTGCAGACCCACACCCGTATAGCTTTGGGAAACGGAGTTAAAATTTTCTTCAAAGGAGTAGATGAAAACATCGATCAGAGGGTAGACCATAAACACGCCCAAAAACAGCATTGCCGGCAGCAAATACAGCCAACCCTTTAAGTTTTGTTTTTCCATTACTGCCCCTCCTTTCCGGATGGTTTCTTTTTCCTTATTATAAGCACTTTTCCCTCTGTTTGCAAGAAGAAAATGGCCGCCCCGGTGGGGCGGCCATTCATATCTTTGCTTACAGCAGAGGATCCATACCCAGAACCGGGTGATTCTTCTCCGTCAGCCAGTTCAGCAGCTCCTCACCATCGGTGGTGATGGTCTCATCTGCAATGAGATCCACGAAATTCTCGATGCCGTACAGCTCGAAAGCGGTCTTGTTCAGACGCTCTGCCACATCGTCCTTCAGCTCCTTGGGCATCCATACGATACGCTCGATGCCGCCCTCAGCAGCAATGAACTTCTTGGAAGAGATGAAGTGACGGCCGTGACCCATATAGCCGGGGGTCTGGACACCGCCGCCGGTGCAGGAGGCCAGCTCGCCAAAGGTCATACCGGCAGGGGTCATACCCTTGAATTCCCGGTTGACTACGATAAAGCCGTTGCTCATAGGCTCAATGCCGCAAATGCACTCGAAGCAGCCGCAGGAAGTCATGGGATCCTCCAGAATGGAGTACAGGGTCACGCTCTCCACTGCGCCGTGGGTGGCTTCTGCGATCATCTTGTTGACGGACGCAAAACGGCCGGTACGCTCATCGATCAGGCCCTCCTTGAAGATGGGCTGGCAAGGACCGTTGGGATCCAGCTCATTGGTTGCCTTGGCATCCAGCCAAGAAACCGCACCGCACAGACCCAGACGCTCGGGGGTAACCACGCAGCAGTGGGCAGGTGCGAAGGACTGGCACAAAATGCAGGTGTAGTAGCGATCCACCGCCTCGTCGGTCATAGAAGCCAGACGGTCGTCGCGCTGGGTGTAGCGAGGCATTGCCACTTCGTCACGGAACTTCTCTGCCTGCGCGGCATCGGTAATCAGGGTGATCTGGCACTTATCTACAACTGCCTCAAACTCGTTCATAATCATCACATAGAGGACCTCGGCAAAGTCCTTCAGCCGCAGACCGGCTTCAAACGCTGCCTTGGATACGCGGACACGCACCTGATTGCGCTGACCGGTGTGCATCACACCCTCCATATAGTTGAACCAGGCGTGGAACTTACGCTCAATAACCGCCTCGAAGTCCACCTGCATCTTCTTTCCGGCGACCTCAACGAAGGTGGCCAGAGCCAGCTCGCTTGCGTCAGTCAGGTCCGGTCCGATGATAGTGATCTTGTGATCCTCGACCTCATTCAGCTGGCGCATCACTACCAATTCAGCAGTGGGATTCTTGCCGGAGAAGAACTCGTTGTGCATATCCGCCTTACGGATGATTTCGCCCTCAAAGGCCGCAGCAAAAGCCACGGGAATGGGCAGCTCGGTGACCTTGATCTTGATGTTGCGCAGCTCCAGAGACTTCTTCACGGTCTCGTTGTGATCGCACACGGATTCCAGCGCACCGGGGACCTGATTCTCTCCCAGATCGATGTCCACCACCACGGGGAAGCCCAGCGCGATGGCACCTGCGCCGGCAGAAACCACCACAGCATCAATGGCACCGAAGGTGTTGACGAAAGCAGGCACGCGGTTCTTGGTGTAGTCCAGCAGGCCTGCCAGATCGCCGGGCTGGATGTTACCGAAGATCAGAGCCGCACGGACAGCTACAGTAACCACATGGATGACAGAGGTCACATCGTGGCCCAGCGGCACCACGCGGTACTCAAGGCCGGCCTTCACGCCGCCCTCGATGCACTGCTCGATCACATCGCCCACCAGGAAGGTCATAATGCCCTTACTCTGGTAATCCTTGACCACCTTGACCACATTGGCGGCATCGTCAGCCTTGCCCAGCACAACGGCCACGCCGGGAATATCGCCGGTAACCAGCGGCACGCCCAAGGAACGAATGATGGGGTCAGGCACGAAGCCAATGCCGGTTTCGTTTTCATAAGGGTTGCCGCCCTCGATGTACTTCAGGCCCTCGATGATTTCTGCGCCCACAGCGGTAGCCAGACCTGCATTCAGAGCCTGACCCAGATCCTCCTGATTGGTAATCAGGCTCTTAAGTACGCCCACGCAAGCGGTCAAATCGCCCAAAGTCTTGACCTTCACGCCGGTTGCAGCATAAATGGTGGGGAAATAATAGGCAGTATCCGGGAACGCGATCTCCTTGTCTGCGCCATATTTGGCAATGGCATCGTTGACCGCACCCTCGGTCAAGCCGGCAACGGCATTAGAGCCGCCATAGATCAGATCGGTTAATACACTCATAATGTTTCCTCCTAAAATTTCAAAGTAGGGCGGGGGCTCGCTCCCGCCGAATAATATTAAGCCCAAGGGCTGAATATACAAAGTGAAATAAATTGTGTTTTTAAGGCGTTTCCATTTCTTGGGATGCTTTTGCTTGCTGTTCCCTTTTTCTGCGGATTTCCCGTTGCAACCGACGCCAGCTCAATGTGGCAAAAAAGACGCTGACAATGATTCCAATTATGCCGGGGATTATCAGATCTGCAGCAAAAAAGATCACTGTGACAAAAAAGCAGGCTCCGGCAGCCAAATCCCAAAGAACGCTGCCCCAACCATAGCGTTTTCCCCACCATATATCCACAATCACATCTGTAATTTTACAAAACAGATCCATCAGCCACATAGATGTCAGCCTCCATCCTTAAGCGCAAATAACGGTTATGAATCACGCTGCTTTTTTCTCTTCTCTTTTCGTTGGGCGTGCCACTCTTTGAAAATTGTGACAAAGAAGACAGCCCAGAAAGGCAGCGTAGCAATTGAGCACACTGTGAATACCCAATCGGGTAGCAGTGCAGGGAAAAGCTCCCCGATAACGCACAGCACCACAATGGCCAACAGCAGGCCGATCACCACAAATGCACCGAGGGCTTTGAAAAAATCTTTCACTTTTTCCATATCACGCCCTCCAAAAGAGCAAAGTGGCTGGGAGGGAGTCTTCCCTCCCAGCCATCAAATGCGGGATAACTATTACAGATCCAGATAGCTGTCGGAGTACAGCACGTGGTTCTTGAAGATGTCGCAGGACTTGATGGTTTCCATCAGGCGACGGTCGTTGGGGTTGACGATAGCGGAGGTCAGACCCTGCATCATGCACATTGCAACCAGAGTGGAGTCCATAATGGGACGGACTTCCTTGGGTGCGCCGTTGGAGTTGTTGGACAGGCCGCCGGTGGACTTCAGACCCTTGTCGGAGAACATCTTGATGGCCTCCAGAACCTCCATCTGCTTGTCCTGCATACCCTTGACAACCAGGAACAGGGGGTCAAACCACAGGTCGTCGGAGGACATACCCAAGCTCAGGCCGCGCTCCAGCATATTGTCACAGTGGACCATACGCTCTTCGTTGTCCTTTGCGATGCCGTCAGCAGAGCAAAGTGCGATACAGATTGCATCGTTGGCAGCAGCCAGATCGATGTAACCGATACGGGAGCCGGCGTCAGCAGAGTTGACGATGGGCTTGCCGTTTGCACGGTTGTAGACCTTAATACCGGCCTCGATAGCCTTCATATTGGCGGTGTCCAGTGCCAGAGGAACATTGTTGAAGTTCTCCTGCAGCAGCTTGACAGCCCACATCATACGCTCGGGACCGTCCTTCTCAGCAGGTCCGATGTTCACATCCAGATAGGTCGCGCCGGCCTTGATCTGGGCAGCGGCACGCTCCAGAATGGGAGCAGGATCGCGCTCGTCCATAGCCTTGCGGATGGCGGGAGCGATGCAGTGGATACGCTCGCCGATGGTGACGAAGGTCTTAGCCTCGGGGTTGTGGCCCTTGTACTGAACGCCCATATCCACGATCTCGATCTTGGGAACGCGGGTCTGCAGCAGCTCGTCAAAGGACAGCTCCTTGACCTCTTCCTTAGGACCGCTTGCCTTGGCAGCACGCTCAGCCTCAGCAGCCTTTGCGCCGGCCTCGTACTCCTTGTCCTTCAGGTACTTGGGCAGCTGAACAGCTTCCAGAGGACCGACGACAACATTCCAATCAGGCAGCTTCTCCTGAATCTCGCCCTTCATAACAGCGACCTTGCCGGGGATGATCAGGGTGCGGTTCTTAATCTTGTTGGCAATATCCAGCTCATCGAAGGTCTTCTTGATGGTGGAGGAGGACAGCTTACCGGCAGCCCAAGCGGTCAGGACGGACATACCGGATGCATCGGTGATAATCAGGTTGACAGGCTGGCCGGAACGCTCCATTTCGCCGGAGACCAGGAAGTAGGTCAGAGCGAAGTCGACAGTCAGAGCGCAGGGGCTGTTCTCATCAGCACCGTTCAGGGGGTAGATCTTAGCTTCCACCTTCATGGGCTTCTGAGGATCGGTGTAGATGTTCTGACGCAGGCCGTACAGAGGCAGAGCCTGAGCGTAGGACATGTGGGACATCACAATGATGGATGCGTACTTCTCCACAAACATAGCGGCCAGAGCGGTCTGCAGGCGGTCATCGCCCTTAGCAACGCGAGCCACATTCACGATGGAGGGATAGCCGAAGGTACGGTCCTCGTCCTTCAGAGCGGTGCGGCGCACCAGAACGGCATTTGCCAGAGTCTCCTTGGCGGTCTTGCCGGTAACATCCAGAACCAGATTCTTGTTGCCCTTGGCTTCCAGATTCTTAACAGTGTCGTACAGATCGGAGATGTTCTCGGCCCAAACGCCCAGAGCAACGCCGGCTTCGGTAGCAACAGCGTTCATAGCTTCCCAGTTGTCGGGAGTTGCGCCATCCAGGATGACATCCTTACCGCAGACAGCCAGAGCAGCCTTTGCGCACTCAACATCCCAGCACTCCAGAATCAGGCTGCGGCCGGTAGCAGCGGCCTTCTTGACCAGCTCGGCATAGACAGCAGGATCAGACTGCTTGTTGGCAACATGGATAAACTCCACATACATTCTTTCGCCGATACGCTCATAGTCTACCTTCATCAGTTCGGCGATCTTCTCGTCAGCCTTGTCAGCGCAATCGGTGCACAGGCAAACAGCAAACAGGTTCTTGTTGACCAGAGTCTTCTCGTGACGGAACAGAACGGTTTCGCCGCCCAGCTTATGCTCGCCGACGGAAATGGTCTTCATCAGAGGAGCGGTAGCGGAGTTCAGAGTTGCCAGAGCTTCCTCAGAGAAGTAGGGGCACTTGTCCAGAGACACTGCGCCCTGCGCCACCTTCATGCAGAATGCCATACAGGTGGGGCTGCCGCACTCCTTACAGTTCTTCT
>SVLL01000057.1 GCA_015067935.1 Oscillospiraceae bacterium
GGTCGCAAGTAAGACAATGCAGTTGGCGGGCTGTTATTATGCGTTTACGTATTACGCAAGAAACATAGGGCTATGCCCGCATATGAAGAACCCCCGGTTTTACCGGGGGGTTCCTTTTTGGTATCAAGGAAAGAGATGGGACTCGAAAGGCCGTTGAGAAAACAGTCCGGAGGACTGCTTTTAGGCCGTGGGAGAGTCCCTCGGATTTCAGATGCATCCCGTAGGGATGTGAATGGAATCCGAAAAGTGTTTTATCAGCACCACCCTTTTGGGTGGTGTTCTTTTTCTTATTTCAGATCAAGATCTTCTTTGGACACAACTTTGATATCGTGGTGTTCCACTGCCTTTTGGAAAGCGGCCTCATCGGAGATGCGCAGTACCATATAGGCAGTATCATTTCGGTGGGTGAACAGGGAGTACATATACTCCACATCCACATGGTTCTTTGCCAGCACGGCCAGCAGCTCGGCAAGACCTGCAGGACGGTCGGGAACCTCAACGGCCCACACAGGATTCATAGAAAGAATTGTGCCGTGCTCCAGCAGAATGGAGCTTGCCTTCTGGGCATCGTCCACGATCATACGGGCCAGGCCGTAATCGGCGGTTTCTGCGATGGAGATAGCGCGGATATCCACATGCTCAGCAGCCAGAAGCTGCGTCAGCTCTGCCAACTGACCGGTGCGGTTTTCCAGAAAAACAGAAATCTGATGGATGCTCATCGAATTTACCTCCTTCAAATCTTACGGTTGTCAATGATACGAACGGCCTTGCCTTCGCTTCTAGCAATAGATTTGGGCGCCACCAGCTTGACCTTGGCCATAATGCCCAGCATTGCTTTCAGGGCATTGACCAGTTCTTTCTCACGCTTGGTGATCTCAGCCAGAGAGTCGGAGAACATCTCGGGTGCCATTTCCACCATAACCTCAAGAGTATCAGAATGGTTGACACGATCCACCACCAGCTGATAGTTAGCAGGATACCCCTGCTGCAGCAGTACGGTTTCAATCTGAGAGGGGAACACATTCACACCGCGGATAATCAGCATATCATCGCTTCGGCCCATAGGCTTGGACATCTTCACATGGGTTCTGCCACAGGAGCACTTTTTTCGGCTCAGGACACAAATGTCCTTGGTGCGGTAGCGAAGCAGGGGGAAGGCTTCTTTGGTAATGGCGGTGAAGACCAGCTCGCCCTTGCTACCCTCAGGCAGCACCTCACCGGTGTCGGGATCAATGATCTCAGCAATAAAGTGGTCTTCATTGATGTGCATACCGGTCTGTTCAGAACACTCAAATGCCACACCCGGGCCGGAGGTCTCAGTCAGACCGTAAATATCATAGGCCTTGATGCCCAGCTTGTTCTCAATATCGTGGCGCATATCCTCGGACCAGGCCTCTGCACCGAAGATGCCGGCTTTCAGCTTGATCTGATCCTTTAAACCCTTCTCTTCAATAGATTCCGCCAGATACGCGGCATAGGAGGGTGTGCAGCACAAAATTGTAGCCCCCAGATCTGTCATAAACATCAGCTGGCGATCCGTATTGCCGGAGGACATGGGCAGGGTCAGGCAGCCTACCTTGTGAGAGCCACCGTTCAAACCGGGACCGCCGGTGAACAGACCGTAGCCGTATGCAATTTGGCATACATCGTCCTTGGTGCCGCCGACAGCGGTGATGGCACGGGCACAGCAATCCTCCCACAGATCCACATCGTGCTGGGTATAGAAGGCAACGACACGCTTGCCGGTGGTGCCGGAGGTGGATTGGATGCGGACACATTCGGAAAGGGGCATACCCAAAAGACCGTAGGGATAGCCTTCCCGCAGGTCGTCCTTGGTCAAAAACGGCAGCTTGTGCAGATCGTCGATGCTCTGAATGTCATCAGGCGTGACACCCTTTTCTTCCATTTTCTTGCGATAGTAGGGTACATTCTCCCATACATGGTGCACCTGCTTGACAAGGCGTTCATTCTGCCAAGCGGTAATTTGTTCCCTGGAAGCAGTTTCAATCTCGGGCTGATAATATCGTTCCATAATTTTTGGCCTCCTTAAGCCTCTCTGCCCAACAGGAAGGCTTTTTTATTCAGTTCCAGAAATTTTGCGGGAACACTCTGGGCAATGGCTTCCAGCCACTCATCCAAAGTGAAGTCAAAGTTCTTGGACAGATGACCCATCAGCACAATATTCACCGCCTTGGAAGAACCGGCCTGCTCAGCCAGCGTCAAGGCGTCAAAGGCATCCACATCGATATTGGCCTGCTGCATTTTTGCAATCAGATCCTGAGGATATTCCGCTGCACCGATAATCACGGGCATGGGATTGATCTGCTGAGTATTTGTGATGATCTTTCCGCCGGGCTTAAGATATTCCGTCCAGCGGGCAGCTTCCAGCAGTTCAAAAGAAACAATGTAATCAGCCTGCCACTTGTCGATAACGGGGGAGTAGACCTTGTCACCGAAACGGACATAGGTAACCACACTGCCGCCGCGCTGGCTCATACCGTGAACCTCGCTCACCTTGATGTCATAGCCCCGGCTGAGAAGCAGCCGCCCCAGCAGCTTGGAGGCCAACAGGCTGCCTTGACCGCCCACGCCAACGATCATAATATTCTTAGTTTCCATATTATACCTCCGTCAATGCACCAAATTTGCACAGCTGCTCGCAAACGCCGCAGCCAACGCACTGGGTCGCATCCACTTTTGCCTTGCCGTCAATGATGCTGATAGCGGGGCAGCCGATCTTCATACAGGCCTTGCAGCCCACACACTTTTCGGTATCCACCGTCAGAGGGGCCTTGTGCTTTACATATTTCAGCAGGGCGCAGGGACGGCGGGAGATGATCACGGAAGGCTCGTTAGCTGCCAGCTCTTCCTTGATAACCTCATCACACTGGGCCAGGTTATAAGGATCGATGACACGCACGCGCTTGATGCCAACAGCGTGGCAAAGGGTTTCCAGATCAATCTTGGCGCAGGGATCGCCCTTCAGGTTGAAGCCGGTAGTGGGATTCTGTTGATGGCCGGTCATACCGGTGATGGAGTTATCCACGATAATCACGGTGGCATTGGACTCGTTATAGGCCATATTCACCAGACCCGTAATACCGGAGTGCATAAAGGTGGAGTCGCCGATAACGGCAACGGTCTTGTTGTCAGCCGCGCCGTTCTGGGACTTGCAGAAGCCGTGAATGCCGGAAACAGAGGCACCCATACAGATAACGGTGTCCACCGCCTGCAGCGGGGCAACTGCACCCAGTGTATAGCAGCCGATGTCGCCAAGTACGGTCAGTTTGTTCTTTTTCAAAGTGTAGAACAGACCTCTGTGAGGACATCCGGCGCACATTACGGGAGGACGGGGAGGAATGGAAGAATCCACTGCATTGCCGGCCTCTACGGTGCAGCCCATGGCAGCAGCGACCTTGTTTTGGCTCAGTTCGTCAATGCAGGAGAAGATGTCCTTGCCCTCGCAGGTAATGCCCAGATTTTTGCAATGTGCCTCGATAAAGCCGTCCAGCTCTTCTACGATTACCAGCTTATCAACAGAAGCGGCAAAATCGGTAATCTTCTTTTCGGGCATGGGCCAGATGAGTCCCAGCTTCAGAACGGGGTATTCCTCACCAAATACTTCTTTCACATACTGATAGGAAGTGGAGGACGCAATAAAGCCAATGGCATTGCTCTTGCCGGCTTCCACACGGTTGATCGGTGCGCTTTCGGCATATTCCACCAGTGCGCGGGTACGGGCCTCTACCACGGGATGACGCTTTTTGGCGTTGCCGGGCATCATAACATACTTGGGAATGTCCTTGACATATTCCTTCACATATTCCACGCGTTCACCGGTTTCCACAACACTCTGGGAGTGGGAAACCCGGGTGCACATTTTCATCAGAACAGGGGTGTCGAATTTTTCGGACAGCTCGTAGGCCAGCTTTGCAAAGGCCAGTGCCTCAGCAGAATCAGAAGGCTCCAGCATAGGGATCTTGGCTGCCATAGCATAGTGCCGGGAGTCCTGCTCGTTCTGAGAGGAGTGCATACCGGCATCATCTGCCACACCAATGACCATACCGGCGTTCACACCGGTGTAGGAAATGGTGAACAAAGGATCGGCAGCCACATTCAAGCCCACATGCTTCATACCGCAGAAGCTGCGGCGGCCGGCAACGCAGGCACCGAAAGCGGATTCCATAGCCACCTTTTCATTGGGGGCCCATTCTGCATAAACCTCGGGATATTTGGCTACAGCCTCGGTGATTTCCGTACTGGGTGTGCCGGGGTAACTGGAGACGAAGGCGCAGCCGGCTTCGTACAGACCGCGGGCAACAGCTTCATTGCCCAACATCAGTTGTTTCATTTTTCTTCCTCCTTGGATTTGCGGTAGCAAGAGAATACATTGTCTATATGTGTCCGGTCAGGAGCTTTGGTAAGCAGGCTGACAATGGGAACGATTACCAAGCCGGCAAGCATACAGAAAGCACCGGCGTTGATGGGGGATTGGAGCAATGGGGGGAAAACGCTCTTAAAGAGCATATTGCAGACCATAAACAGGGTGGAGAAGAGGAAACACACCCATACAGATGCATTGGAAACCCGCTTCCAGTAGAGGCTGTAGAGGAACGGTGCAAGAAATGCGCCGGCCAATGCGCCCCAGCTGATGCCCATCAGCTGAGCAATAAAGGCAAGCCCCATTGTGTGCTGAACGATGGCAATAACTACGGAAATGGCCACAAAAACGGCGATCAGAATCCGGATCAGCAGCAGCTGCTTCTTTTCGGTCATATCTTTGACCACTGTGCCCTTGATAAAGTCCAGCGTCAGGGTGGAGCTGGAGGTCATAACCAAAGAAGAGAGGGTGGACATAGATGCGGAAAGCACCAAAACCAAAACGATGCCAATCAGAATTGCGGGGAGCCCGGAGAGCATCGTGGGGATGATATTATCAAAGCCGCCGGCTGTCTGCATTGCTTCCGTAGAGGGGAAGTACAGCCGACCGAAGCCACCCAGAAAATAGCAGCCGCCGGCCACGACCAAAGCAAAAACAGAGGAGATGATCATGCCTTTGGTGATGGCTTTCTCGCTTTTGATTGCGTAGAATTTTTGCACCATCTGCGGCAGACCCCAAGTGCCCAGACTCGTGAGCAGAACAACACCCATCAAACCGGAGGGGTCCGGACCGAACAGCGAGGTGAGCGCACCGGCTTCAATGTTTTCCCCGGGTACGCTGATATGACCCAGCTTCTCAATGGCTTCCGTAAGACCGCCCTGCTGATTCAGTACGGCAATAATCACCGCAACAATGCCAACCAGCATCACAATACCCTGAATGAAATCGTTGACAGCGGTTGCCATATAGCCGCCGGCGATCACATAAAGTGCGGTCAGCACGGCCATTACAATGACACAAACGGAATAGTCGATGTCAAAGGCCATACCGAACAGACGGCTCAGACCGTTGTAGAGGGATGCAGTGTAGGGGATCAGGAAGATAAAAATCAGCGCAGAGGCCGCCAGCTTCAGGGGCTTGCTGTTAAACCGCCGTTCAAAGAACTGGGGCATCGTGGCACTTGCCAAGTGCTGGGACATTACCCGGGTCCGACGGCCGAGGATCAGCCAAGCCAGCAGAGAACCGATGATGGCGTTGCCAATACCGGCCCAAGCGGAGGAGATGCCGAATTTCCAGCCAAACTGACCGGCATAACCGACAAATACCACTGCAGAAAAGTAAGAAGTTCCGTAGGCAAAAGCGGTCAGCCATGGGCCGACGCTCCGTCCGCCCAGAACAAAACCGTTTACATCAGTGGCCTTTTTACGGCAAACAAGACCGATGCCGATCATTGCACCGAAGAACACGATGAGCATTATAATAATGATCGCAAGATCCATAGGTATTCCTTCTTTCGTGCGAGCTGAGAGATCAGCCGGTAATCTGTACCTCGACCAGCCGGCCTTGGCAATATTTCTCCCGCAGCACCGGCTTTTCGATCTTGCCGGTGGGGTTGCGGGGAACGGTATCGAAGAAAATCTTCTTGGGACGCTTATAGCGGGGCAGTGCCTTGCAGAACTCGTCGATTTCTGCCTCCGTGCAGGTCTGACCCTCTACGATCTCAATGATGGCGGCAGTAATTTCGCCCAGACGGGGATCAGGCAGACCGATGACCGCCACATCCTTGATCTTGGGATAGGCACGCAGGAAGTCCTCAATCTGAACGGGGTAGATGTTTTCGCCACCGGAGATGACCACATCCTTCTTCCGGTCTACCAGATAAATGAATCCGTCCTCGTCTTCCCGAGCCATATCACCGGTGAAGAGCCAATCGCCCTTCTTGACTTCGGCAGTGGCCTCCGGATTCTTGTAGTAGCAGTCCATCACACCAGCACCCTTGACGATCAGCTCGCCAACCTCGCCGGGAGTGACCTCGTTGCCCTGTTCGTCCACGATCTTCGTTTCCCAGCCGTAACCGGGCTTACCGATGGCACCGACCTTGTGGGTATTTTCAACGCCCAGATGGACGCATCCGGGTCCGATGGATTCGGACAGACCGTAGTTAGTATCGTACTGATGATGGGGGAATACCTCCAGCCAACGGCGGATCAGACTGGGAGGAACGGGCTGGGCACCTACATGCATCAGCCGCCACTGGTCCAGCCGATAGTGGGAAAGCTCCACCCGGCCGGCACTGATGGCATCCAGCAGATCCTGCGCCCAAGGCACCAACAGCCACACAATGGAGCAGCGTTCCTCGGTCACAGCACGCAAAATCCACTCAGGCTTTACGCCACGCAGCAAAACAGCTTTGGAGCCGGACAGGAGAGAGCCAAACCAGTGCATTTTGGCACCGGTGTGGTACAGCGGGGGAATGCAGAGAAAAACATCTTCCCGGCTTTGGCTGTGATGATTCTGCTCGGTCAGGCAGGAGTGATATAGGGCGCGATGCTTATGGAGTATCGCTTTGGGGAAACCGGTGGTGCCGGAGGAAAAATAGATCGCTGCGTCATCATCCCCGGTCAGAGCCACGGGGGGCGCACTGGAGGAGCAGAAGCCGGTCAGGCTCATACAATCCTCAGCATATTCAGGAGCATCCTTGCCCACATAGAACAGCATCTTCACATCGGCGATATCGTTACAGATGGCGTCGATACGGCTGACAAATTCCGGTCCGAATACCAGGACCTCCACATCTGCCAGATCCAGACAGTACTTGATTTCATCACTGGCGTAGCGGAAGTTCATAGGAACAGCAAGACAGCCGGCCTTCAGAATACCGAAATAGATCGGCAGCCATTCCAGACAGTTCATCAGCAAAATAGCCACCTTGGTACCTTTTTTTACCCCCCGGCTCAGAAGCAGATTGGCAAAGCGATTGGCTTTGCGGTCAAAATCCTTCCAGCTCATTTCCCGGCGGTAGGGGGCATCCGGATCGGCACTTTCGATCAGGTTAAACTCCCACCAGGTTTCTGCCCGGTCCCGCTCTTCAGAGGGATTGATCTCCACCAATGCCACCTCAGAGCCGTATAGTCTTGCATTTCTCTCCAATAAATCTGTGATAATCATATTTGCTCCTCCTGAAACAAAAAGCCCTCTGCCATAACAGCAGAGGACAAGAAAATCCTGTGGTACCACCTCAGTTTACCGCTTCCGCGGCCTCATGGGGGCATTGAAAACCCCACAGCTGTAACGGGCTTGCCCGTCTTCACCTACTGGCGTGTGCCATCTTCAGCAAAGCCGCTCCGAAAGGAATTCCACACCCGAACATTCACTGTCTTGCACCAACCGGCAGCTCTCTGGGAAGGTTCTTTGAATGTGTACTGGTTTTCATCATCGCGTTATGCATATTATTGCACTCATTCTACCATTTGCCACCGGATAAGTCAACCAAATTTTGCAGAAAAAAACCATTTTTTCGCATAAATCCGTAGTTTGTCATATGTTGCGAAAAATGCATTGCATCTTTGGTTTCTTTTTGCTATAATGACCAACAAGGAAAAATGAAAAAGGTGGTGTAAACCATTGGAAAAGTTGTATATTGGTGTGGATCTGGGGAGTACCAACATCAAAGTAGCCCTTTATGACCATACATTTCAGCTGCGCAGCAGCCTCAGTACACCGGTGAAGTACATCCGCACCGGTGGTGTTGTGGAATTTGATGCAAAGGCCTACTGCGAGAATCTCGTCGATATGATGAGAAAACTAATGGCCGATAACCAACAGGACGCCCTGCAAAGCATCTCTTTCACGGGGCAGGCAGAAAGCCTTGTGTGCGTGGGCGCGGATGGGATGCCCCTGATGAATGCCATCTCATGGATGGATGAGCGTTCCGGCGAGGAATGCAAAATTCTTTCCCGGCAGTTCACCTCGGAGCAGGTGAGGGAGAAAACCGGGCAGATGGAGATTTGTCCCACATGGCCGGCAACGAAGATCCTGTGGTTGAAAGAAAATGCACCGCAGGTGTATAAAAATACAGAAACTTATATGCTGCTGAAGGACTATGTGGTGTTCTGGCTCACGGGCAAAAAGCTGGGGGATATGTCCATCGCTACATTCAGCCTGTATTTTGATATTTACAACAAGTGCTATTGGCAGGAGATGCTTGCTGCCATCGGTATTTCCGAAAAGCAGTTGCCCGGGTTGACCGAGCCTTGCACTGTGGCAGGCCCCTTGCTGCCCACAGTGGCGCAGCAAATCGGTGCGGGCAGGGAAACCGTTGTTAACATCGGTACACTGGACCATTTTGCGGCTATGGTGGGCACAGGCAACATTGGACCCGGTGGCATCAACCTCTCTATGGGTACGGTGATGGCACTGGCAACCATGGCACCGGACCGTGCCGCCCTTGGGGAAAATGTGGCTGTACACTATGGCTTTTTGCCGGATACTTATGTATTGTTGCCGGTGGCATCCAGCGGCGGCGTGAGCTTGGAATGGTTCCGCCGCACTTGTATGCCGCAGGTGGATTACGGAGAACTGAACCGGGTGCTGGCGGACCGTGACGATTGCGGACAGGTGCTGTTTTTACCCTACCTGGTCAGCGGCAATGCCCCGGAATTTGATGCCGATGCCACCGGTGTATTCTGGGGCCTGCGGCAGAATCACGATGCCTTTGATATGGCCCGGGCAGTGATGGAGGGCGTTGCCTTCCTGCTGCGGAAGAACTGTCAATCTCTCAAAGAGGCAAACCTGCCCTGTGAGAGTATTCTGGCAGTAGGCGGCGGCACGAAAAGCGAGATTTGGTGCCAGATGTGGGCGGATGTTACCGGTATCCCGGTCAAAATTCCTGCAGAGCAGGAGGCTGCCTGCCTGGGCGCGGCAATGATCGGTGCGGTGGCGGACGGACACTTTGCAGATTATGCCGAGGCGGTTGCTGCCTGCGTGGAGATCCGGGCAGAGTACAAGCCCCGAAAGGGTGCGTATTATGAAGAGAAATACCGCAGATTCTGCGCGCTGTATCGGGCTGCACTGAATATCTGAGTATATGCACCATAATGGTGTTTATATATGAAACTTTTATTGAAAGGGTGGTTTTTATGAAGATGAATCGTGTATGGAGGGTTCACGCTTCCTAACCCTCCGAATAAATTTTGGAGGAATCAAAATGGAAAACCCAATTACCATCCGTGAAGCGATCACAGAAACAGATGTTGCTATTTTTTGGGAGCAGCTTCACGCCTACCACAGGCGGGATATTTTCACCGCACCTGAAAACGAAGATCTTGATTACTTCCTTAGTACGGAGTACCGGGATCATATGATGACGGTTCGTCAAAGACCGCAGGATCGCGCTTATTTTCTCTTCTTCTGCCGCGACGGACGGGATATCGGATTTACGATGCCTGTAATTTTCACTTCTGAGGACGGCAAATGCTTTATTATGGAATTCTGCGTATTTCCGGAATATCGTGGAAGCGGTACAGGTAAGGAATGTGCCAAAGCCCTGCTGAATTGGGCAAAGGAGAACGGCGCTTTGTATGCGGAATTGAATCACGGCAGCAATGAACGGCGGCGGCACTTTTGGAAATGCATCGGCTTTATCGACAATGGAGCCGACGAATGGGGTGAGCCTTTGATGATTTTGCCACCAAACGAAGATGTGCCTTTTGCCGTGGAGGTCTTGCGTGATCCGACCGATTGGCAGCTTTTGAAACTGGAAAACGGATTCAAAAAAGACATCGGTGAAGAATCACTCACAGAGGACAAGCAGAAACAGCTTCAGCAAGCTATCAAGGACGGCAAGATTACTTTCTTTATGGCCAAGCGTGGCTATCGTGCTGTCGGTATGTGTAGCGTTGCAAAGTACTATTCCACCTTCTCCTGCTCCGATACAGGTGTGTATGAGGACTTTTACATTGAACCGGCTTTCCGTGGCAAAGGTATTGCTCGTAAATTAGCACAGGCTGCACAGGCTTGGTGCAAGGATAATGGTATATCGAGCTTGTCGGTATGCTGTGCCCCGTGTGATGAAAAGATGTATCAAGCTCTTGGATTTGATATTGGCTTAGGTACAACCTTTGCACACAATGAATAACTGACACAAGGGCGGCAATTTGGTTCACCGAGTTGCCGCCTGCTTCTAAAACAGGATTTTGAATTATGATACTTAAGACCGTACGACTTACGATCCGTCACATTGTTGCGGATGATTGGAAAAGCATAAAAGATATTTGGGTGGACTTTAAGACTTCCGCCCTTTCACAGTACGACAAACCCCACATCACTGATGATGTGGATGTTCAGCCGAGAATTGCAAAATGGGCGGCTGCGAATAGTGGAACGGAGCATATGTTTTTCGCCGTCTGTCTTGGCGATACCGTGATCGGATACATAGCTTTTAATATCCGAGAGAACGGATACGAGATCGGCTACTGCTTCCATTCCGCATATCACGGCAAGGGCTACGCAAAGGAAAGCCACTTGGCACTCAT